>NZ_BMOD01000049.1 GCF_014646895.1 Deinococcus roseus | reverse complement strand
AAATCCAGCAGTACGAGAAAGAAATTGGCTTTGATGAACTCGACCCCACCGAGTTTGTGCAAAACCCCGAAGTGCCCAGAGCGAAACCAGAGGCATAAAGGCATCAAAAAAGGCAGAACCTGGGGTTCTGCCTTTTTTGATAAAGGTTCACGCTCGGGTGCTTCTGGACCTGAACGGGGTTTTTCTGAGGGGTTGCGTGGGGTGCTTGAGTTCTGCGGCTTCATCGCGGCAGCGGTCCAGGCAAACAGACCACTCTTCAACGGTTCTGAGTCCCGATGAAATGGCCTGATCTGGACTGTTGAATCCTGTTCCCCGTAAAAATTCTCGTTTGGCACGCTCAAGAACAGATTCACTCATGACTCAATTGTACCACGTCCAATCTTCAGTCAGATGAGGCGCCATTCACGCAAACCCACTGCATCCACCTGGTTTTCGCAGCCAGTCCTGTTTTGCTGGCTGCTTCTTTCTTGAATGGACATTAAACCAGCACGGGATTTGCAGGCGTCTCAGACTTCACTTCAGTGAACACCAGCGATGTGCGAGGGGCCAGGCTCCTGAGGTGGAGTTTGCCATTGCGCACGGAAAAACTGCATCCAGTGAGGCTTTCCATCAGGGTCTGGTCTGGAGCGTCAAAAGGCAGGGTGATGTCCCGTTCCATGTGGGTGCAGTTGATCAACACGTAGGTGCTCTGGCCGTTTTCGGTGCGGCGGTACCACACCACCCGGTCATCGGCGTGCAGGAATTCCAGGGTGCCCTGTCGCAATTCTGGCTGGGTCTTGCGAAGCTGGATCAGGGAAGCAATGTGCTGGTACAGGCTTCTGTTCCAGTGTTCTTCCTGCCAGACCATGCCTTTGCGGCATGCTGGATCGTGGCCCCCGTTCAGGCCCACCTCGTCTCCGTAATAGACCATGGGTGCACCAGGAAAAGTCATCAGCAGGGTGTAAAGCAGTTTGACAGTCTGCTCTCTGTCTCTGGCCTCGGTGAGCACGCGGGGGGTGTCGTGGGAGCCCAGCAGGGTCAGCATGGCCTTTTCGTGCGCTGCAGGCAGGCGGTTTCTGAGGGTCTGCACAGCCTGCACAAAAGCCTGTGCATTGATCCCGTCATGCACAGCCAGCCCGAACCACAGATCCTTGAGGGTGTAGTGCATCACGCCATCGAAAGTGTCACCTTGCAGGTAAGAGAAGGGGTCCCGCCATTCTTCGGCCACCAGGTAAGCTTCGGGGTACTGGGATTTGACGGCTTCGCGCAGGCGCTGCCAGAGCAAGAAATCGGCCTCGAAGGCCACATCCATGCGCCAGCCGTTCACACCCAGAGACAGCCAGTACAGGGTCACCTGAATGAAGTAATCCTGCACGTCTTTCTCACTGGTGTTGAGTCTCGGCATGCTGCCGTGGTTGCCAAAGGTGGCGTAATTGGCGTAAGGGGTGTGGGTGAGGGGAAAACTGTAGGGCGTGAACCAGTGGCGGTACCTGGATTCCTCGCCGTGTTGAAGCAAATCCTGAAAAGGGGCAAACAGAGTGCTGCAGTGGTTGAAAACCCCATCCAGAATGACTTTCAGATTCAGCTGGTGGGCGGCGTCCAGCAAGTCCTTGAAGTCCTGCAGCGTTCCCAGTGCGGGGTCAATCAGGAAGTAATCTTCGGTGTCGTAGCGGTGGTTGGTGCCCGCTTTGAAGATGGGGTTGAGGTAAATGGCTGTGCATCCCAGGTTTGCGATGTGCTGCAGTTTGCTCTGGATGCCTTTCAGGTCCCCTCCGGTGAAGGTGTGACCTTGCGGTGCGCTGTTCCAGGGCACTGTGTCTCTCGGATTGAGGCTGGAACCACTGTTGCAGAAGCGGTCTGGAAAGATCTGGTAGAAGATGGCGTCCTGAATCCAGTTGGGGGTCATGGTGCTCCTTGGGGCATGAAAAGGGGCCAGAACCTCTGTGAGGTTCCTGGGGATGAATTGAATTTTGAGCTTGGTCAACTCAGGTGGTGCTGCTCAGGTGGTGCTGCGAACTTTCAGGATGGGCTCAAACTGCACGCTGCGCACAGGCAAATCCGGGTTTTCGATGCGTTCCATCAGCATCTGGGCCAGGGTGTGACCCATTTCTTCCACGGGCTGGTGCAGGGTGGTGAGGCCCAGGTCCTGCGCCTGCGGTTCGTCGTCAAAGCCCACAATCCGCACATCGTCTCCGAGGGTCAGTCCGGCCAGACGCACTTCTTCGATGAGGCCGTAGGCAAAGAAATCACAGGTGGTGAACACATTGATTTTGCCTTTGCGTTCTTGCAACAACAGGCGGGCGGTTTCACGCACACTGCGCATGGTGAAGGCACTGGTGTACAGCTGGTCTTCCTCGAAGCGGAGGCCCGCTTCTTGCTGGGCTTTCTGGAAGCCTTTGACCCGCTGGGCAAAAACCCCGCTGGTGAAAGGGGTGTCAAAAAGTTCTTCCACGTTGATCACGAAAGTTTCAGCCGGGCGTTCCTGCAGGTGCATTCCAGCAAGGTAGCCACCGAGTTCGTTGTTGATGGTCACGTTGTCGAAATTGGGGGTGGAAATGTCCAGCACCACTGCGGGCAAACCCTGAATGCTGAAGAGGTTTTCGTACAGGTGGTTGGGGTTCAGGGAGGCGAACACCAGACCGTCGGTGTGGTAGGGGAGGGCGGAGGGGTCCTGGTAACGGGACAGTCGGCGCTCAGAGAGCAGGGGGTAAACGCCAGCGTCGTATTCGTATTCTTCTAAGGTTTCGTCGATGCTGTTGAGCAGGCGGTTGTAAAAATCACTTCCGGTGATGGGCAGGATCACGCTGATGCTGCGGGTCTTTCCGGTGCGGAAGTTCTTGGCGGCCCGGTCCGGCACGTAACCGAGCTCCTGAATGGTGTTCAGAATGCGGGCTTTGGTTTCCGGAAGGATGTTGGGGTGGTTGTTGATGGCCCGTGACACCGTGCTGGGTTGCACTCCGGCGTGTCTGGCAACGTCTTTGATGGTGATTTTGGCCATGTTGTTTTCATGGTACTGGATCTCCTTCCCGAAAGGGATGTTTTCTCATGGAATCGTTGCCATGGGTCATGGATTTCACTGTAGGTCAGGCCACCCCTGCTGTCAAGCAGGGGTTTTCTCTGGGGTGCCCCTTGTCCGCCCTGGAAGACCCCTCAAAAACAACCGATGAAACGCAAAAACACAGCTTTTTTCGACCGAGACGAAGCTTTTCTGTAAACAAATCCACCTAGACAATTGCATGGTCACGTGTTGGAACCGCTTCCTTTTGGTGCTAAGGTGACCCTGATCCAAAAAACCCAGGCTGCCCCTCAAAGGGAAGGTCTTTCTGTTCCCTTTCAGCAAGGCAGCCAATCCAGGAGCGTATTGATGCGATACTTTGTTCTCGGTTTGTCTCTGATGCTGTCCCTTGCCGCCTGCTCCACCCCCACCCCTCCCAGCGAAGTGAAAACCCAGTTTCTGAACCCCACAGGAATGGGCGCGCGCTACACCGATTCCACGGGCAACAACACCGGCACCACCCACATCACCTTCCGGGTGTGGTCTTCGCGGGCCACCCACATGGAAGTGTACCTGTATGCAAATCCCGCTGGCACCGATGAAAACACCAGGTACACCCTGAATCAGGACGGGCATTTCTGGAAAGTCACAGTGCCTGTTTCCAGCCTGAATGCTGCAGGCATCACAGGCGCGGTGTACTACGGTTACCGCGCCTGGGGTCCCAACTGGAATTACGATCCGAACTGGACCAGAGGCAGTGGTGCTGGTTTTGTCTCGGATGTGGATGCACAAGGCAACCGTTTCAACCCCAACAAACTCCTGCTGGACCCTTATGCGCTGGAGGTCAGCCATGACCAGCACAGCACCACATCGGGCAATTACCTGGATTTTGCCTACGCTTCTGGCCCGGACCACCGCTACGAGGACTCGGGCAGGGTGGCCCCCAAAGGCATCGTGCTGAACACCGACACCAGCAGTTATGGCACCAAACCCACCCGTGCCCTCAAAGACGACATCGTCTATGAAGTGCATCTGGCCGGGTTCACCAAAGGGAATTCTGGCGTTCCCAGTTGCAAAGGCACTTACTACGGGGTCACCCAGAATGCCGAATACCTGAAAACCCTGGGCATCACCGCCGTGGAGTTCCTGCCCGTGCAGGACACCGACAACGACAGCAACGACGTGAACGATGCAACCTCCAGCCGCTCTGCCACCAGCACCAGTGGCGACAACTACTGGGGCTACTGGCACCTGAACTACTTCGCACCAGACCGCAAATACAGCTGTAACACCCTTCCAGGTGAACCCACCCGCGAATTCAAAGAGATGGTCAAAGCCTTGCATGACCGGGGAATCAAAGTGATCCTGGACATGGTTTACAACCACACCGGAGAAGGCGGCACCTGGGGCAGGGCAGACACCGCTCCCATCAACAATTACCGGGGTCTGGACAACAGTGCCTATTACGTGCTGACCGACGACAAACAGGGCTACCTGGATGTGACCGCCACGGGCAACACCTTCAACACCCACCACCCGGTGGCCCAGCAGTTGATCATCGACTCCCTGGCCTACTGGAAAGACGAAATGGGTGTGGATGGCTTCCGTTTTGACCTCGCCTCTGTGCTGGGCAACAGCTGTGAGGTGGGCTGCTACAAATACGACAAACTGGATGCTGGAACTGCGCTGAACAAAATTGTGGCCAGCATTCCCACCCGGCCCGAAACAGGTGGAAATGGGGTGGATTTGATTGCCGAACCCTGGGCGGTGGGAGACGGCACCTACCAGGTGGGCAACTTCCCCTGGGGCTGGAGCGAATGGAACGGACAGTACCGCGACCACCTCAGAAAAGACCAGAACAAATTGGGCTCTGAAAACATCACCCCTGGCATGCTCTCCAGACGGTTTGCAGGTTCAGCGGACCTCTTTCAGGACGATGGCCGCAAACCCTGGAACAGCATCAATTATGTGGCTGCACACGACGGCCTGACCCTCAAAGACGTGTATTCCTGCAACGGCAAAAACAACGATCAGGCCTGGCCCAATGGCCCCAGCGATGGCGGCGAAAATCACAACGACAGCTGGGACCAGGGCAACATTGCCACCGACCAGCGCAAAGCTGCCCGAAACGCCATGGCCCTGATGATGCTGAGCGCTGGAACCCCCATGTTCACGGGTGGAGATGAATTCCTGCGCAGCCAGGGGTGCAACAACAACGCTTACAACCTGGATTCGGTCGCCAACTGGCTGAATTACACCCTTTCCAGCGACCAGCAGAACTTCAAAACCTTCACCCAGAACATGATTCAGTTCAGGAAAGCCCACCCTGCCCTGCGTCCTGCCAACTTTTACGGTTTCACCGACAACAACGGCAACGGGCTGGAACAACACCAGACCTTCAAGGCAGATGGGACTGTTGCAGACAGCGCTTTTCTGGACGATGCCAGCCAGAATGCTTTCGCTTACCGGATTGATGCCAGCGAGTTCGGAGAAACCGCCATCACGGGAATCTATGTGGCCTACAACGGCTGGTCCGATCAGGTGAATTTCACCCTGCCTTACCCTGGAAGTGGCAAAAACTGGCACTGGGTCACCGACACCTGCACCTGGGCTGAAGGGGCCAGTCAGGTGGACCTGAATGCCACCACCAATGTGGGGGTCCAGGGCAGCGTCTACTCGGTGTGCGCCAGAGGGTTGCTGGTGCTGGTCAGCAAGTAGGGTGAATGCCAAGATTAAAGGCACTCACCCTTTTTCCGTCTGGGATGCAATTCCGCTTGTTTTGATGGTACGGAAACCCGTCAAAACCCCACCCTTTACCGGACTTTTATTTCCGAACGGGTTTCGGTACCCGCTCCATTGTCGACTTTTGACCCACCAGAGAACGGAAACTCCCCGCTGCAGGGAGATTCTCCGACCGCCACACGTAATCCCCCGTCAAAATCAGGTGCTCATACCCCAGCGGTGAAACCCGTTTGAGGACCTCTTCCGGCACCTTGATCCCTTCGCTGGCCAGATGGTCAATCACCCGCTGCAGATACACGGTGTTCCACGCTGAGATGATCGCCGCCAGCAGGTTCAACCCACTGGCCCGCTTGGTCTGCCCTGCGAAGCTCAGGTTCCGCACTTCCCCCAGGTTGTTGAAGAACAGCACCTTCTTCAGTTTGTTGAGGGCCTCCCCTTTGTTCAGGTTCCAGTTCGCCCTGCGCCGCAGCTCAGGGTCCTTCCACCAGGACAGCATAAACAGGGTGCGGTAGTACTTCCCCAATTCGGTGATGGCTCTGAAGAGGCTGTTTTTGCAGCTGAACGAGGTCAGCTTCGCCAGAATGGCAGAGGCCGTCACATGGCCTGTCCGGATGGAGGTGACCACCCGCAGGATCTCCTGCCAGTTTTCCTCGATCAGTTGCAGGTCCAGTTTGCCTCCCACCGTGCCCTGCAGGGAGGTGAAAGTCATTTTCTCCGGGGTGAAGATCTTGTGGTCCCGCATGCCTTTGATCCTGGGAGTGAAGCGGAACCCCAGCAAGTGGGTGATCGCGAAAACAGCGTCCGTGAACCCGTGGGTGTCGGTGGTGTGTTCTTCAATGCGCAGGTCGCTCTGGTGGTACAGGAGGCCATCCAGGATGTGCAAAGCGTCCCGGTCGGTGCTGGCAATGACTTTGACAAAGAAGGGGGAATATTGGTCAGAAACGTGGGTGTAGAAGGTCACCCCGGGTTCCCGGCCATACCTGCGGTTGAAGGTTCCTGTACCTTCTGCTTTCTGGGTGGTCTTGAAACGCTGGCCATCCGAAGAAGAATGGGTGCCCGGTCCCCAGTGCAGTGAAAGGGGCTGGGCGTGCTGAAAGTTGGTGAGTTCTGAAAGGGCCGCCAGGTACGTGTCTTCTCTGACATACCACTCATGCATCCAGATCAGCTTTTTCACCTCGTTGTGGTTGGAGGCACGGGCCATCTTTTCCAGACCCAGGTTGGTGCCCTCCGCCAGAATCACGCTGAACAGCATGTGCACGTCTTCGACCGTGTTCCCCTGGGTCATGTGGGTGAAGACCTTCGAGAGATGGATCCAGTTTTCCACCTCCAGCAGAAGGTCGGTGATTTTGACCTGTGGGAAGAACGAGTACAGAAACGTTGACCATTTCTCGGCCAGGTCTGCCAGCTCCACATCCCGTTTGATGGGTTCCACCACCACCGTGCCCTCTTCAAGACGCACCTCGGGCAGCAAACCTGCCTCCAATGCCTCATTTACCGCCACCAGGTCTTCCCGCAGGAGCGGGCCCCGCTCCGCCCAGAAATCAGAGAAGCGGGATTCCACCAACAGGGGGAAGGTCCTGAGCTGGTTCTGCCAGCTGTCTTTCGGCAACAGGTAATCTTCAAAGTCGCAGAACTTGCGGCTCTTCTCCACAAAGACATCCCCGGACCTCAGGCGATCGGAGAGCACATCCAGCACGCACATCTCGTAGTAGGTGCGGTTCACCCCATTCTTCTCGAACACGAACTTCTCAAAGCGACCCCGCACAAACGACACCGGGACAGGGTCCGTGAGCTTGCGCTTGTTTCTGGTCTCCGGGTTGCTGTTCAGGCCCCTCAGGAGGTCGATGGCTTTCAGCACATCCTGGTGGCTGGGGGTGGCCTGGAACCTGAAGGCATCCAGAAAGGCAGGGGTGTACTTCCGCAGTTTGGTGTATTGCTTCGGGAGCAGGTGTTAACTGTCCAGCACCTGGGTTTCGGTGATCTTCTGGCCCTCATCCATGACCCGGATCAGGTCTTCCCATTTGACCAGCCCCTCTATCTTCGGCAGAGGGTTCTCGCCGGTCTGTTTGGCTTCCAACAGGATTTTCCCGATGGTGTAGGTCAAATTTAGGGATTCCAGGATCGGTTCCCTGGCCTGCAGGATGCTTTTCAGGTGGTCCGTTTCACACTTGTTGAACACGCCCAGCATCAGTTTGCGGTGGTCTTCCAGCACCCGGTCGGTCAGGGTCCGCTCCAGGTCCATCAGCATCACGCTGAGGGTGGCTGTCCGACGGACCGGCTCGAAATCCCTGAGCTGGTAGGTTTCCAGCACCCTGGATTCCCGGGTGAGCTTCTCCAGCCGGTTCCTGGCAATGAAAGTGCTGGGCTGCCACGGCAAAGGGAGCTTCCTGAGCTCCTCCAGCCGCTTCAAGTTCTCCAGCATGGTGCTGACGCTGGCCTGGGTGTGGGTCTCCCTGAGCCACCCCAGCCGGGTGCCCAGTCCGTTGCGGTATTCGGGGTCGGGTTCCAACACGGCTTCCAGTTGCTGAAAGTCTGTTTCCCGGAGGGTGAAGTTGAGGAGCTGAAAGGCAAACTGCCGGGCATACTGTAACGCTTCGGTGATCATCCCTTCCAGCACGGTGATTTTTGGCATCAGGATTCGCTTCTCCACCAACAATGGCAGCAGCTCTGCCATCAGGGGAAAGGCGTTGTCGATGTGGCGGGTTTTCTGGTAGAGCAGGTCCAGCAAATCCCTTCTGTGGTGAATCCCAAACGACTCGAAGCCCAGGTGTTCTTTGACCCGCTGCACATGGGGGCGGTGCTGCTTCTTGCAGTGGATCAGGTAGGTGCCGTAATCCGCTGCTTGACATCCAATCTGGCCTGCGACCTCCTGCAACACCACCTCTGGGACCATCATGTGTAGGGCATTGCGGCCCAGGTGACGCATCACCGTGATCAAAACCCCCAGCCCGAGTTGCTCAGAAGGTGTCTTTGCCTGCTGAATGACCTGCAAGTCGGAGCGGAGGAGCTGGTAGTGCCTGCCAAGCAGGAAGTCGTCCAGCTCTGGGAACTTCAGGAACTCGTGCCGCTGGGTGGAAGTCAGCAACTGGGTGGGAGGAAGGGGTGATCTGGTCTGGACAGCGGGATCAACAGGGTTCTGAGTCATGAGGGTTCCATCATGGCAAAAGTGCCCTCTGAGAGATCTGCAAATGGTTTATCCTGAAGGCGAGAGGGTGCCCATGTGCCACGTTGCAGGGGGATTGAAAATGGACCAGGACATGATCAGAGCCAGGGAACGAAACCTCAAAGAAGTGCTGGCTGGAAAACAGGCAGATCCCCTAGAGCTGGCTGCAGCTTTGTATGAAGCAGCCTGGCAGCAGGACATCGAGGCGGTGCGTTTTATTCTGGGTGCTGGGGTCGACGTGAACCAATTCTTGGATGAAGCTCACGGTACCGCCCTGCATGTGGCCATCGAGCAGGACAACCTGGAAATCACCCAGATGCTGCTGGATGCTGGAGCAGACCCGAACACCATGAGCTATGGCTGTACTGCTGTGCAGCACGCAGTGGACATCACCTGTGATGGCGCATGGCAAGCAGGAGAAGAACCCACCCTGGACCTGATCCGGTTGCTGATCAGTCGGGGTGCAGATCCTGAGCGGCAAAATCAGTTTGGAAAAAGTGCCCGGGACTGGGCAAGACAGTATGCCTACCAGGATGCTCTGGATTTGTTCGACACGGTGCCTCCAGACCCTTCGGAATAGGTCGTTTCTCCGTTCCCCTCAGCCACCTGCTACGCCATAAGGTCAGCTGTTGAGCAGGAAGAAGCTTCCTATACTGGTGCAAGGACTTATGGGGTCACATGGACATTCAACGGAAAAATTTTCACCATTTGATGCCTCAAGTAGAGCGTTTTTTGCGAGAAGACATGGAGGCACCGCTGTCCTGGGTGCTCACCGTGATCCGCGAGCCCAGTTTTGAGCGACATGAGCGGTTTGATGTGCTTTGGGACGGCCAGGACGTCTTTGAGGGCAGGTGCCGGTACTGGGATCTGGCCTATGACATGGAACGCATGGAGCAGTACTACGATGGACTGTCAGGACAGGAACGCCTCCGGGAACGCTACAAACCCAGGGAATGGTCTCCAACTTTGGAAGAAAAGCGTGCAGAGCTGCCAGTTGATGCAGGCAGAGCTTTGCTGGAGAGCTTGAAGACCAGCCTGGTGACATTTCCAGTGGTCACCCAAAACCATGCCATGGTGGATGGCACTCGCATGACCCTGGTGATCCGGGCTGGCACAGGCCTACAGCTCAGTGCCGTGTGGGATGAAGGACAGCATCTGGAACTTGATCAGCTCGCCAACAAGGTTCAAGGGCTTTTTCTGGTTCTGTAGGAGGATGAAAACGTGTGTTGGATGCTTACCAGGAGCTGGGCATGGATGAATGGGTAGGGAACTGGGTGACGTGTGTCCGGACTGGCAATCGACCGGGTACCCTGACCAAAGGCAAAAAATACCAGGTTTTAAAGGTAAAACCTGATGGGTCTTGCCTGCGCCTCAAGGGGGACAATGATCGGCACCAGTGGTACCAGACCAGCAACTTTGACCTGACTGGTGGAACGGCTGTCCTGCTTGAAAAAGTCCACTTGCAATACCCCATTTCAAATCCTCTGGATGACCTGATTGAGGTCAATCTGGAATTCTCCGATGGCAGTTGGAGGTGGTGTTATTGCGCAACACCTCAGTATCTGGTTCGTCTGCTGGCGAGCAAAATGGAGGTGGGTCGTCCCACAGGAGATGAGGTGCTTCAGACCAGCACGGGACAGCTCTTCAGCCACCTTTACATTCCCGAGGTTATTTTTCTGTCCAGCCTTTCAGAAGAGGCCATCTGGTTGACCCTGAAGTACATGGATAACCAGGGGGAATTGCAGGCTGCGTCAAAGCCCTGCAATGAAGTGGACTGGGAAGAACCTGAAGATTCTTCAGATGATGCTTGAACACCCCATGACGTAGAAAGAGGGTGCAGATTCAGAATTCACGGCTGGAACGTTGAAGTTCCAGCCAAAAAAACGTCTATCTGCTTGCATAAACCGTAGATATAGACCGATAAACATTTCCCTCAGGGCTACCCTCGGGGCTTCTCAGCCAGGAGGGTTTTCAGGGGCAAAGCCCCTTCCCGACGCTGTTCTTCGTACACATGCGTGTACACCCGCAGGGTCAAGCTGGCATCCTTGTGGCCCAGCCGTTCTGCTACCACCTTGATCGGCACCCCATGACGCACCAGCAAAGAGGCTGCTGTGTGCCGCAGGTCATGAAACCGAATCATTGGCACCCCGGCTGCCACCATCAATTTCTTGAAGATTTTGAGCAGGTTGTTGGGCACCTGAAATGTTCCCCTCTTTGAAGGAAACACCAGGCCCTCTTCTCCAGCCTGCTGTGGTTCTTTCTTCGAAGGTGCCTCTTTTTGCATTCTTCGGTGGTCTTGCAACACCTGCAGGGTGTCCTCAGCAAGCACAATTCTGCGTTTGCTGCTCAGGGTTTTGGGATCACTCAAAACAGCTCTGGACCCTTCCTGCACCAGGCTGCAGGTTACCCACAATTCACCCCGGGCGAAATCAATGTCCTGCCAGTGCAATCCCAGCAGTTCACCTCGCCGCATGCCAGAAGTGATCGCCAGGTGAAACAGGGCATACCTTGCCGGGGCGTGCTGCTGGCAAAAGTTCAAGAAAGCAGAGGTCTGTTCAGCGGTCCAGACCTGCATTTCCCGTTGACCCTTCAGTGGAGCTTTGATGCGCGACGCTGGGTTCCAGGTAAGGAGTTGCCAGTCTACTGCCTGTCCCAGGGCCACTTTGAGTACCCTCAGGGCAGCTTTCAGCAGGGCCGGACTGGACCCTTTGGAAATGAGCGAGAGCATCACCCCCTCCAGGTGGAGAGGACTGAGCCCCTTCAAGTGCAGCCCACTGACCTGCAAGGAAAGTAAATGGAGCCGAACCATCCGTTCGTAGTCCAACCAGGTCTTGGCCTTCACCCGGTGCTTCTTCACCTTCAGCCAGGTTTCCAGGAAGGTTCCCAGGGTCATGTGCTGGAGGTCATGGAGTTGGAGATCAAATGCCTCTGGTAGCTCCGGAAGGCCTTTTGCAGGCTTTTGATGCTCTGCCAGCCAAGTTTCAGCCTGCTGTGCTGAGGTAAAGGTGGCTGATTTTCGCATCTGCTTTCCCTGAGCGTCCCTGTGGGTGATGCTGGCAATCCAGCGTCCATCTTTGTGCACCAGGCTGCCGGTTCCTTTTCTGCGTCTGCTCATCGATTCACTCACTTTCTGCCTGTGAAAGGCAGAAAAAGTACGCTGAGAAACGGCAAACCATGAGGTGTTAAACTAGGCTCATGCAGCTTCCGATTGGCATTCAGGACTTCCAGAAACTCCGGGAAGGGGGTTATGTGTATGTGGACAAGACACAGCACATGATGCCTTTCGTTCAGGGGGGATATTATTTTTTCTCCCGTCCCAGACGTTTTGGAAAGTCATTGACCCTCACCACCCTCAAAGCTCTGTTTGAGGGTCAGAAGCACCTCTTTGAAGGTTTATGGATTCATGACCAGCATGATTTTGAGCCACGTCCTGTTCTACACCTGAATTTCTCGGGGATCGACTCCAGGAGCCTGCCACTCGCTACAGGCATCCTCAAACACTTACAGAGGGAGGCAGGGAAGCAAGGTCTGACGCTGGACCTGAGCAGCCCCAGTGAAGCGTTTCAGGACCTTGTGGTGCAACTGGCCAAGAAGGGCAAAGTGGTGCTCCTGATCGATGAGTACGACAAACCCCTGGTGGATTTTCTGGACGATGCAGAGAAACTGAAAGAGCATCAGAATCTGCTCAAAAGCGTGTATGGGACCATCAAGGGGCTGGACGAGCACTTGCACCTGGTGATCCTG
This sequence comes from Deinococcus roseus, assembly GCF_014646895.1. Taxonomy (NCBI): domain Bacteria; kingdom Thermotogati; phylum Deinococcota; class Deinococci; order Deinococcales; family Deinococcaceae; genus Deinococcus; species Deinococcus roseus. The sequence continues at coordinate 4,202 of NZ_BMOD01000049.1, read as the reverse complement.
ACGGGGGTTTCCAGGTTTGGAAAACTGAGCCTGTTCAGTGACCTCAACAACCTTTACGACGCCACACTCGATCCCCGGTTCAGCGAGCTATGTGGCTACACCCGCGAAGAACTTCAGAGAAAATTTGCTGACCATCATGGTCGGGCACAGGAACACTTGAAGATGGAGCCTGCGCCTTACTGGGAGATGGTGAGGCGCTGGTACAACGGCTATTCCTGGGATGGTCAGTGCAAGGTGTATTGCCCCTTTAGCATGTTGGTCTTTTTGCAAAACCCTGGATTCAAGGGCTATTGGTACGAAACCGGAACCCCCACCTTCCTGCTCAAATTGGTTCGGCAAGAAGCCTACACTCCGTTTGAATTTGAAGATTTTACAGCTCCAGGATCGGTGTTGACCACTGCAAGCATGGACCAGATGAGCCCGATCAGTTTGATGTTTCAGACAGGTTATTTGACCATCAAAAACATTGAACACACCGCTGGCGGGACACTTTACGATCTGACGTATCCCAATGAGGAAGTGCGGCAGGCGTTCAGCCAGGGGCTGCTCAATGAGTACATTCAAAGACCCCAGTACAGTGAAATTCTGGGGGTCAGGCTGCATGCAGCTCTGGAAAAACAGAACTGGGATGCCTTCTTTGCCCAGGTGAACACCACCCTGGCCGGGGTGCCCTATGAGATTTTCCCCAGGAAAGAAGCTTTTTTTAATTCCCTGATGCACCTGATGCTGATGTCGACTGGACTGCCCACCCTGAGTCAGGTGCAAACCAGCAAGGGGCGAATGGACACGGTGATTGAACTTGAGAAGCAAGTGTTCATTTTTGAATTCAAACTGGACGGCACCGCTCAGGAAGCCCTGGAACAGATCAAAGGGGCTGGATACGGAGAAAAGTACCTGGGCAAACAGGTGGTGATGGTGGGGGTCAATTTCGATTCTGCCAGCAAAAGCGTGTCTGAGTGGGGGGCTGAGACTTTGCTGGCTGGTCCCTGAGCACCAGAAGTTTCTCCAGAATCGCACCACTGGTCGGCTGAACCTCAGTCCACAGCCGGGAACTCCACCGACTGGAGGTCGGCTGGATCTTCGGCTGTGGGCAAAGGAAGAAGCCCTCCCGTTGCAGGGAGGGCCTTCTGATCTATAATGATTTCCTTCTAGCTTTCTCTTCATTACTAAGGGGGATCCAGATACCATTCTTGTTGTCGAATTCTATAGTAGATCTTTCATCCTCAACAAATAGCGGATTGTTATCAAGTATCCTTCTGAGGGCATCATCAATGTTTATTCCTATGGGATACAACACTTCATTTGAGAAATCCCCGCCATAAATTATTCCGTTAACATCGGCAAGGATGTCCTCAAAGTAGCCAAGCTTTACAGAATAACCAAGACAATCGAGTTCCATTCCCAATAGCTTGGAGAATCTCTGTTGTCGCTCTGTTCTGGGGTATCGTCGGTCATCAATATGATAATCGAATACAATAATAGGAATCTCGGAGAAGTAATCATACATACCACTGGTACTAGTGACATACTGGACATATTCATCAATCTGTGCTATTTCGGATTCTGGATCCATCGGAACGATCATCCCAGCATAGACTCTAAATGAATCCTGATTATTCTGGAATTTAATGAATTCGACAGACCTATCAATAGCTCTACCTCTCCAGCTTCTGCCAGAGAAATGTCCAGCAAGCCTCTTTAGAAGTCTATTGAAATGATCACTTTGGTTATTCATTGCCACCTCACTTCTTCTTGGGGTACATAGAGCCCACTTTAGGCTCAAGCTTCTGGCAGTAGGGACATGCAGGCTTAGGAACTATGTTTCCAGAGGCCAGTTCTCCTGGCTGGAAAGTGTACATTTGATAATCCTGCAAGTTTATCTTCCTCGCGGGATTTGCTCCATTCATAGCATTATTAAGAGCACCGAATTCTGAACAATTCCCGCATTGATATGGCAATTTCTGCTTAGTCTTTGCCGCCGAATCATTGATAAGTCCCTTGATCTTCGGATGCTGCTTGCTGCTCCAAAGTTCTTTTGGGATCCCATAGTACCATTTCCCTGTTTTGGTATCGAACACGGCAGTAACTGATGCTATATCGTTGAGATCAACGCCATCCTTCGCTGCTTGCTCGAGAATGAAGTCTGCTGCATCCTCTGGTCCGCAATTATGCACCAACCAGCCCTGCGTCCCGACGAAGAATGTGTGGGCTTCCTCAACCTCCAGATTGTACATGGTGCGGGCTTCCTGGATGGTGTTGACGTACCGGACCTCACCCAGGGTGCCATCGGCCTGCTTGAGTTTGTCCCCGACCTTCAGGTGTCCTGCCCCGACCCATTTGTCGCTCAGATCCGGGTGGCCTTCGGGTTTGGGTCTGGGTTCAGAGTCTGAACGCTCCGTGACGTAGTTGGAGCGTCCAAATTGGGAGGTCATACAGCAAGGGATTTCGAAATGAAAATGGTGCTACCCGAAGCCCGTAGCACCTCGGTAGCACCCCGGTAGCACCAAAAGCTGCTATCTGGCCTGTTTTGCAGGATCTTTGAGCAGATCATTCAGGGTCAAAGCTGCCTCTTTTCGCTGCTCCTCGTACACATGGGTGTAGACCCTGAGGGTCATGCTGGCATCCTGGTGTCCCAGCCTTTCTGCAACCACTTTGATGGGAATCCCTTGCCGAACCAGCAGGGAAGCGGACGTGTGCCGCAGGTCATGCAGTCTGATTCTGGGCACCCCCGCCAATTGAATCAGTTTGTGGAACACTTTGATCAGGTTAGAGGGCAGCTGAAATCCTCCTCTGGCAGAGGGAAACAGTAGCCCGTTTTCTTCAGGCTTGAGGGCCTTCCAGTGCTTTTCTTCCTGTTCTTGCAGTGCCAGGTGATTTTTTAGCACCTGCACGGTGTCCATAGACAACATGATCCTTCGGTGGCTGGCCTGAGTTTTAGGGTCGCCCAGCAGGGCGCTGGCTCCACACTGCACCAGGCTGAACTTCACTTGCAACTCTTGCCGGTCCAGGTCAACATCCTGCCAGTGCAAACCCAGCAGCTCACCCCTCCTCAGGCCTGTGGTAAGAGCCAGGTAAAACAGGGCGTATAGGCGTGGTTTTTCCACTTTGCAGCACTCCAGAAACGTGCGTACTTCTACAGCGGTCCAGACTTGCATTTTCTGGTGAGGGACTTTGGGAGCTTTTACCCTCAGAACCGGATTGAAACTCAAGAGATTCCAGTCCACTGCCTGATTGAGCGCTGCTTTCAGGGTGCGCAGAACACACCTGGCATGCTTGACGATCTTGCCTGCTGTGATTTCACCGAGCAGCAAGCGTTCCAGATGGAGTGGGGTCAAACTGCCCAGGGTTACGTCAGCCAGCAATGAAACCTTCAGGTGCAGGTGAATGATGCGGTGGTATTCCTGGTGGGTCTTGATCTTGATGTGAGGCTGCCTGAGGCGCAACCATTCCTGCAGGTACTCCAGCACACTGGTTTGCACATTGATGGCAAGGATGGCCTCGTTTCCTGCGGTTGCCTCTCCAGCCACTGGTGGAGTAGTTTGTTCTTCCAGATATCTCTGGGCCTGTTCCAGTGTGGTAAATCGTTTGCTGGCCCTTTTCTGCTTGCCCAACTCGTCTTTCCCAAGGGTGAGGATGACCACGAACTTGCTGCCACGTTGCTGAATGCTGCCGGTGCCGTTTCCACGCTTTGACATGGGTGTCTCCGTTTCTGTCCTGGTGGGACAGGTTCAGCACATCAGCTTCTTGCGTGTTTTGCGGTTTTTGCGTGTTTTGATGTAAAATGGAGAGAAAGGAGGTCTGTCATGACCCACACCCGACATGAACCCATGGCCCTGCTGACCGTGCAAGAAGCTGCAAAAATGCTGCATGTCAGCGATGACACTGTTCGCAGGCAAATCAAAGAAGGGGATCTGGAAGCCGTCCGAATCGGTACCACGCCACAGGGCAGACCCCGTTACCGCATCCCCTCTGCAGCCGTGGAAGAAAAACTGGGACAGAGCACCCTGAAAGCTCCTTCCGCTCTGGAACGTTTGCAGGAAGCCTTCAGCACCCTGACCGAAGAACAGCAGGAAACCCTCATTGCACAGGCTGTGCAGTGGGCCAGAAGCCAGTCCCCAGCTGAACCCCCCAGGGACCGCAAACCAGAACCCAGCAAAGCGGAACTGGACAAGCGTTTTGCAGGTCGCCTGAAGGTCCGGAAG
>NZ_BMOD01000048.1 GCF_014646895.1 Deinococcus roseus | reverse complement strand
CGTGGAACTGCTGTGCTTGCTGGTCATTGGGGTGCACCTGGATGGAAAGCCAGTCCTGGCAGTCCAGCAGTTTGATCAACAGGGGAAAGCGGTCTCCCGTTTTTTCCCAGGCACGGGTGCCCAGCAGGGAAACCCCTTGCTGGGCAATCACTTCTGACAGGGTTTTGCCCGCATGAATGCCAGAAGCCACCCGGTTGTGTTCAAAAACCACCCAGGCTTCTCCGATGGGTTCAGGATGGGGTTCGGTGGGTATTGGGGTGTTTTTCAGCCGATGGCCACCCCAGACGCGGTGGTGGAGTTCAGGAACCAGTTGCAACAGTGACATGACCACTCCTTTGCCCGAAGCTACCACAGCCATCAGATGGCCCTGTGGGGTTGTGCAGAAGGGCTGCTGATGGCCGCAGCCCCCAGCAGACTGGCCTGCTCAAGCAGCACGCTGGGTTGAATCTGGGTTTCTGGAAGGTGTTTTTTCAGGTTTTCCATGAAGCAGTCTGCTGCACGGGAGATGTTGCCTCCCAGCACCAGCACCCCGGGTTGAAAAGAGGAGATCCAGGGGGTGAGGATTTGTCCCAGTTCATCTCCAAATTGCAGCAACACCTGCTGTGCAGCGCGGTCTCCAGTGCGGGCAGCGGTGCTGATTTGCAGGACATCCCAGGGCCTTCCTGTCATCAGGCTGTGGTGTTTGACAATGGAGCGCCCCGATGCGTAATCCTCTGCAATCGAGCCCTTGTGGGGCACACTCCACAGCTCTCCTCCTGGCGGAATCCTGCTGTCCTGGGTCAGCATCTGGCCGTTTTCCAGAAAGCCTGCTCCAAGCCCGGTGCCCAGGGTGATGCCCATGACCCGCTGGTGTCCCTGAGCAGCCCCTCCCCACCATTCTCCCAGCACGTACAGGTCTGCATCGTTGCCGTACAGCACAGGCACATTCAGCAGGGCACTGCTGGTCCAGCGTTCTTGCAGGGCTGCCGTGACATTCAGACCATGCAGGTGAGAAAACTTGTGTTGATGCAGTGAAATGCCCTGCTGATGGTCGAAGGGATCGGGGATGGCCATGCCAATGTGGCTCAGGCGGGGAGCACCTGCCAGGCGGTGGGCCTGGTGGGCCGCCAGAGCCCAGGTGTCCAGCAGGTGCTGGGCTGGAGCAGATTCATGGATGGCTTTGCGCACCAGACTCTTTTCAAGCAGCATGCGGTTTGCCGTGTCAATCACCGCTGCCGTGATGTGGCTTCCACCGATGTCGAGGGTCAGGGCAAAACTCATGCCTGCACCACCTGGGGTTTCACCTCAATGGCTGAGTCTGCCCCCAGGTAACGGAGGGTGAGGGTTCTTCCTTGCAGGTTCGGGGCTTCCAGAATGCGGGTTTCTCCGGGTTGCAGGTCAATGAAGTTGTCGTTCCAGTCGGTTTTGTGCCGGGTGTCCAGCCAGAGGCCTTTGACAGGTTTCTGGGCAGTGATTTTGATGCTGTTTTCCAGGTGCTCGACGACCAGTTCGGGGTCTGCGAAGGTGTGGTATTTGTAGGGCTCAGGGAAGTGGCTGCTGCGTGCCACAATCTGCCCTTCAATCAGCAGTTCTGCAAAGTACACCAGAGGGGTCTCCTGAACCGTCCAGGGGGCAAGATCGGTGCGGCGTCCGGGGAGGATGAGCACGTCGCGGAGGTCTTCAGATGTTTTTTCACCTTGCAGGGTGTAAGCGGTCAGCCGGATCTGGGCTTGCTGGCTCTGGGTGTGGCTGCTGCTGATCCAGATGTGCAGCGGGCCTTCCAGATGCAGACCCACAGAGAAAGGAGCCATTTCGCGTTTGATGGTGTAATAGGCAGGTTTGGCAATTTCCAGCGAGTCAATGATGGCCCAGCTGGAAACCGGCCAGCAGTCGTTGAGTTGCCAGACCAGCGCACCAGACACCGCATATTTGCCCGGACCCTCAAAGCGCCGCCTGAAATCCCGGTAGGCGTAACGCATGGCTTCTGCCTGAATGAGTTGCGTGTTGTACACGTATTCTTCCAGGTTTCTGTGTCCGCGCAAATTCTCTGCCTGATACACCGCCAGCCTTCTCGCTCCATCCGGTTTGCCATTGGGCCCCGTGGCTTTGGTGTGGTGCACAAAGGTTTCACTCTCCGGGTACCATTCGTTTTCAGGCATGGATTGCTGGATCAGGGCCAGGGAAGGCGCAGACATCAGGCCAAACTCACTGACAAAACGGCCCTCGTAATTTTTGTACTCCTGGTAGGGGGCCATGGGGCCGTGCCAGATTTCCCAGGTGTGCCGGTCTCCCACGGTTTTTCCGTACACATCGGTGCCCCCGAAAGGACTGCCCGGCCAGTAGAGGGTCTGGGGGTTCAGGGTTTCGCAGACTTCACGCAGCAGTTTTTCGTAGATCACCAGGGCGTCAAACTGGCTTTCGTCTCCGCCAGGACCGTATGCCCCCACACTCTGGGCAATCTGGTAGTCTTCGTTGTTGCCGCACCACAGGGCCAGAGAGGGGTGGTTTCTCAGGCGTCTGACCTGGTGTTCGGCTTCCTGACGCACGCTGGCCTGGAATTCGGGGTGGGCCGGGTACATGCCACACCCGAACATGAAGTCCTGCCAGACCAGCAGACCCAGTTCATCGCACAGGTCATAAAACACGTCCGCTTCATAGATGCCCCCACCCCACACGCGGATCATGTTCATGTTGGCATCTTTTGCCTGGGTGAGCCTGCGGCGGTACTGGTCGTCAGAAATGCGGCCCAGGATCAGGTCGTCGGGAATCCAGTTGGCTCCGCCTGCGAAAATGGGCTGGTTGTTGATCTCGAAAGTGAAACTGCTGCCTTCTTCGCCCAGAATGGCCTCCTGCACCACCCTCAGGCGGCGCATTCCCAGGTTCAGTTCTTTCTGGGAGAGGATTTTTTCTTCACCGGTCAGGAGCACCTGAAGGGTGTAGAGGGGTTGTGCCCCGTGCCCGTTGGGGTACCAGAGTTGTGGATTTTCCAGCTTGAACAGCACAGCATTCTTCAGGGCTGCAGGCACATCCTGTTGCTGGACCAGCTGACCATCCGGGTCCAGCAGGCTCAGCCTCAGGGTCTGGCCTTCCATGTTGCCCTGCAGCGTCACCTGCACCGGAATCAGGGCATGGTCAAGGGCAGGACTGACTTCAACAGGGGCATGCACATCCTCGATGCAGGCCTCAAATGCACGGAGTACAATGGGTTGCCAGGGCCCAGTGGTGAGCAGGGTGGGACCCCAGTCCCAGCCATAGTGGTACTGGGCTTTTCGGATGTAAACGCGGCTGGGGTTGCCATTCCAGACGGCCCGTTTGCCATGCTGGGCTTCCAGGGCTTTGCCTTTTTTCAGCGGGCTTTCAAACAGCAGGTGCAGGGTGTTCTGGCCCTTCTCTACAAAAGGCCGCACATTGACCGAGTGACCCACGAACATGTTTTCGCTTTGCAGGAGCTGTTTTCCGTTCAGCCAGACGGTGCAGAGCGTGTCCAGACCCTGGAAGTCCAGGTGCAGGTGCTGGGCCTGCAGGTCCTGTTCATCCACCTGAAAATTCAGGCTGTACAGCCAGTCCTGTTCGCCGATCCACTGCACATTGCGCTCGTTCAGACCGTAAAAAGGGTCCTCGATCTTTCCGGTTTTCTGCAAGTCCCACTGGACGGTTCCCGGGACTGTGGCGGGGGTCCAGCCGTCCAGAGAGCGAAAATCGTCTTGCAGGGAGAGGGAGGGATTGCGGGGTTTGAGTTTCCAGGCGGTATCAAGGGGAAGTTCTGTCATGGAGGGATCCTTTGGCAAGTAGAGAAACAAGCTTTTTGTTTACTAAACTCTAACATTGGTGCTCTCAATTGTCAAAACTCCGATGCCAGACCGCATTTGATGGCTGTTCTGTGGCTTTGCTGCCCAGACTTCTGGTTTGTATTTGTTTACCAAACAACATAAGATGGGAGAATGTCCGGCCTTCCAGCTTCCAACGTTGAACCCACCATCCGCGATGTCGCCAGACAGGCCGGTGTTTCCATTGCCACAGTGTCCAGGGCCCTGAAAAACCAGCCTGGACTCACCGAGGAAACCCGCCAGCAGGTTCTGGAAGCCGCCTCTGCTCTGGGGTACGACCTCACCAAACTGCGACCCATCAAGGCCAGAAGAATTGGCTTTTTCATGCAACGCCAGAGTTATTCGTTGTCCAGCAACCCGTTCTACTTTCCAGTTTTGCATGGGGTGGAAGATGCCTGCCGCAGGGAAGGGGTGGCCCTGTCTTACTGTGCCGTCAGCATGGAAGACAACATTGCAGAAATCATTCGCATTCAGGAGGTGGATGCCCTGGTCTGTGCCGGGCATTTTGACCCGGAAATGCTGGCGGCCTTCAAACGCTCGGGGAAACCGGTGATTCTGGTGGACAACCACCAGCCTGGATACCTGACCGTCAACTCGGACAACCTGACCGGAGCCTACCAGGCCACCCAGCACCTGATTGCCATGGGAAGGCAACGCATTGGGTTCATCTCTGGCCCCAGTCACTTCAGCATCCACCAGAGGCAGCAAGGGTATTTGCAGGCGCTCTCGGATGCGGGCAGGGATGCGGATCCCACATTGATGGTGCAGCGCTATCCCATCGATGAGCAGGCTGGGGCTTACCCGGCCATGCAGCAACTGCTGGCCCTCAAAGAGCCGCCAGACGCGGTGTTTGCCTACAATGATGAATCTGCCATCGTGGCGATTCAGGCCTGTCTGGATGCAGGTCTCAGTGTCCCGGAAGACATCGCCATTGTGGGTTACGACGACATCCCCAATGCCGCCCACGGCAACCCCACCCTCACCACCGTGCATGTGGACAAGGAGGTCCTGGGCCGGGAAGCAGTCAAATTGATTTTGCACCCCAAACGCAGAGACGACCAGGTGCTGGTTCCGGTGCGATTGATCATCCGGCAAAGCACCAAATCCAGGGTGAACCGCCGCCGCTGAAAGCACTGCGCTCCAGAAACCGCAGATCAGGAAGGGGATCCCCCTTCCTTTTTTTGGCCTTCCTTTTTTGTGTCTGTTGCAGGGGAGGGTGCAATTGTTTCGCTCATCAAAGGCGGCTTTTTGGGGATTTGTTTAGTAAGCGGATGATTTATCGAATGGATTCTCTGAGAATTTTCTGGCGGGTTTGGACCGATAAAGCTGCCCCTTCCAGCAGGTTTTCTCGAAAATTTGCTCATCAAACAAAGTTTCCCGGTCTGGGCATCCCTGGAAATGATTTGACATTTCATGAAGCCCGGTGCTACACTTCAACTACAGTTTACTAAACACAAACATCGATTTCACTGAAAGGGCCTTCCCTCAGCACTGTTTGCCTGCCCCTCAGCGAGAGACATGTGAACCCGAAGGTTCCCCTTTGCATCCTCTTCCCGGAGGGGTTTGGTAACCATGCAGCACACCCACAGAACCAAGGAGAGACCATGAAACTCAAAACCCTGACCGCAGTTCTTGCCCTGTCCCTGTCCGCCGCACAAGCAGAAAAACTCACCATCTGGCTGGTCGGAGACAACGCCAACATGGCCACCATCGTGCAGCCTGCTGCAGACCTCTACAAGGCCAAACACAAAGATGTCACCTTCGAGATCCGTACCATCCCCTGGAGCGATGCCTACACCAAATACCTTGCTGCCATTGCCTCCAAAACCGGTCCTGACATCATCACCGGGGGTCTCTCCTTTGGCATCTCTCTGGGGGAGCAGGGGGGCCTGATCAACCTCAGCCAGAAATACCCTGATTTCACCGCCCAGGTCAGAAAAGTGGCCCAGAAAGGCGTGATGAACTCCATCACCGCCACCGACGGCACCCTGTTCGCCATTCCCTTTGATTTGACCGTGCAACTGATGTACTACCGCACCGATGTGCTGGCCGCTGCAGGCATCAAAGGCGCACCCAGAACCTGGAACGATTACAACAAAGCCGTGGAAAAACTGCGTGCTGCAGGTAAAAAAGGTGCCTTGATTCAGTGGGGCAATGCAGGCTGGCTCTCCTACTTCCCCTACCTGTATCAGGCGGGCGGCCAGCTTTACGATGACAAGTGCACCAAATCCGTCATCAACAGCCCGGAAGGGGTCACGGCCCTCAAATACTTCACGGATTTCTACACCAAATACAAGGCCCCCACCGATGGCTGGCCCGACATGGAAGCCGGACTCGCCAGTGGTGATTACCCCATCGGCATCACCGGAAACTGGTCCCTGGGCAGCCTGCCCGTAGGACAGCCCAAAATTGAGGGCAAATGGAAAGCCGCCAAACTGCCCGCTGGTCCCACCGGAAAATCCACTGCTTTCATTGGTGGCAGTGTGATGGGCGTGATGTCCTACACCAAAGTGCCTGATCTGGCCGTGGACTTCATGAAGTTCCTCTACACCGCTCCCGCCGTGAAAGCCATGATTGACTCTGCCAACAAGGTGGGCACCCTGTGGATTCCGGCCCGCACCGATCAGGCCAGCAAACTTCAGCTGCCTGCTGACCGCAAAGCGGCCCTGATTGCCCAACTCAAGGACGCTGAAGGCCCTGCCAATTGCAGAGGCTGGGAAGAGTCTGGAGACGCAGTTCAGAAAGCCATCCAGGCCGTGATCTTCAATGGCACCGACCCCAAAGAAGCCCTGGACGCTGCTGCTGCCACCATGAACAAGAACCTCAAGAAGTAAAAGCCCACCTGCCAGAAATGGAGCACATTCAGGGAAATCCCCAGTGCTCCATTTCCTGGCAAAGCAAACACCCACTCCCCAGATTTGAAAGGGGCTTTATGAAAAACGACCTGGGCACCCAGAGCCAGATCCTTCTGGACATCAGCAAACCCCGCAGGCGCACCTTTGTCAGCCAGTTGCAGGTTCACACCATCCCCATGCTGATGCTGCTTCCCTTCATGCTCTTGTTCCTGGTTTTTCTGGTTTATCCGGTTCTGAAAAGCCTGTTCCTCAGCTTCACCGATTACAACGCAGTGCGTGAACCTTCTTTTGTGGGCCTACAAAACTACAGCGAGATCCTGCATGACCCCCGCTTTTACAAGGCCTTGCAGAACACCAGCATCTACACCTTCTCCTCGGTGATCCTGACCAACATCATCGGGCTGGGGCTGGCGATGGCATTCGGATCTCAACGGGTGTTAGATCAAATTTTGCGCGGCATCTTTTTTCTGCCCGCCGTGGCTGGTGGCATTGCCATCGCCACCGTCTGGAAGTGGATCCTCAGCTCTGAAGACTACGGGCTTCTGAACACCATCATCGGATGGTTCGGTTTTGAATCTGTCTCCTGGCTGGGCATGCCAAAGTACGCCGTTCCGGTGCTGATCATGTACACCGTCTGGAACGGTCTGGGCTACTCCATGATCCTGTTTGTCTCCAACCTCAGAAGCATCCCCAACGAGCTTTATGAAGCCGCTGCCATTGATGGAGCCAGCCCCTGGGACCGCTTTGTGAAAATCACCGTTCCCCTGCTGCGCCCCACCTTCATCTACACCACTGTGACCGGGATCATCGGGGCCTTCCAGGTGTTCAGCGAACCCTACATCTTCTTTGCAGACGTGCACAACGTGGGGGGCATCCTGGACTCTGGCCTCACCGTGGTCACCTACCTGTTCGAGAAAGGCTTTTACCGCTTTCAGATGGGCGAGGCCAGCGCTGTGGCCTGGATCCTTTTCGCCATCTGTTTCGTGCTCACCCTGATCAACCTGCGGGTGCAGCGGGCCAACGAGTCGGTCCAGTGAGGATGGTGCAACATGGTTGGTGAAAAAAGACATCCGGTGCTCGATCAACTCATCCGCCTTCCCTTCTACCTGCTGGCCCTTTTTGTGCTGCTGCCCTACTACTGGATGGCCACTGCAGCCTTCAAACCCCTTTCCGAAATTCAGGCCAGACCCCCCTCTTTCATGATCAAGGAACCCAGTTTCCACAACTTCTTTGACCCCCGCTGGGTCTTTGGAGAGGTCAGCCCTCTGCAGGATGTCACTCAGGGTCTGTTCCAGCGCTATGAGGCCAGCTTCATCGGGCACATTTTTCTCAACAGCATGGGCATCACCGTGTTCGTCACCCTCTTCAGCCTGCTTTTCGCGTCTGCTGCAGCGTACATCCTGGTCAAACACAAATTCTGGGGGGCCAACCTCATCTTCGGTCTGATCATCGCCTCCATGATGGTGCCCTGGGAAGTCACCATCATCCCCAACTTCCTGACCATGCGAGACCTCGGCTGGATCAACTCCTATCAGGCGCTGCTCATTCCCGGTCTGGCCAAGGCTTTCACGGTGTTCTTCTTCAGACAGGTGATCATGAACATGCCCAACGACCTGTTTGAAGCCGCCAAAATTGACGGGGCCAACGAATTCAGGACCTGGTGGCAGATTGTGCTGCCCCTCTTAAGACCCGCCCTGGCCGCCATGGTGATCTTCGTGTCCCTGGCCGAATGGAACAACTTCATGTGGCCCCTGATCGTGGTCAACGATGCCAACCACACCACCTTGCCCCTGCAACTGTCCCAGCTGGCAGGAGACCTTTCCAAAGATCCCCGTTCTGCTGGTGTGGTGATGGCTGCAACCCTGCTGGTGTCCCTCCCTGCCCTGATCATCTTCATGGTGTTCCAGAAAGATTTCATCAACGGTCTGACTGCCGGATCTGTGAAAGGCTGAAGCATGTTGCGTCTTGCTGCCTTCCTGACCTTTTGCCTTGCCACCGCTGCCTGTGCACAGTCCCTCGACACCTTTGAAGGCTCCCTCACCCCCTGGAAAGCAGGTCTGGCCCCCACGTATTCGGACAGCAGTGCCCTGGAGGTGCAACTGACCCCAGAACATGCCATGGAGGGCAAGCAGGCCCTGGAGCTGAAACTGGACAGAAACAACCAACCCAGAGCCATTTTCCTGCTGGAAAGGAGCCTGGACCTCTCCCAGGCTCCCTTTCTCAAATTTGATGTGTTCAACCCGGATGTCGCAGATGGCGTGGCGATTGCCCTGTCCACAGGAAACAGCTGGGAATGGTTCGAGTCCGAGGTGCAACCGGTTAAAACAGGTCAGCAAACCGTGGCCTTTGACCTGACCAGTGACCGTTTTAAAGCTGCCCGTTCCAGCTGGAACATCGGGACAAAAGTGGAAGGCCTGAATGCCACCCAGCGCATCGCCCTTCTGGTGTTTCCAAAAGCCGGGGGCAGTGTTTACCTGGACAACCTCAGGCTGGATCAGACCGGGGAGATGGCGACAGCAACAGCAACAGCAGTCCAGGCGGTTCAGACAAGTCCTTCTGCTGTGGCTCCTGAAGCACCCAGAACCCTTGCTGCAGGAGAACCCCAGCCTGCCTCCATCCTGAAACTGGGCACAGCACAGGCCAAAGTGCTCACCCCCCTGGAGCTTCCCATCGAAACCGATGGGGTGTACAGCAACCCTTACGACCCCGAACAGGCAGATTTGTGGGTGACCTTCACCTCTGCATCTGGAAAAGTTCTGAAAATTCCTGCTTTTTACAGCCTGGACATTGACCCCAACACCTTGCAACCTGGTGGGACTGGACACTGGAAAGTGCGGTTTACACCCCCTGAAGCGGGCAACTGGACCGCGCAGGCTGGGCTGCGTCAGGGAAACATCCAGAGTGCTCCCGTCCAGCTCACGGCTGCAGAAAACCCAGCAGCAAAGGGTCTGGTTCAGATCAACAAAACCAACCCCCTGTATTTCCAGTACAGCAATGGTGACTTTTACCTCCCCACCGGACTGAATGTGGCCTGGGCAGGCGGCACCGGACAGCGCACCCTGGATGAATACCAGCGCTGGTTTTCCCGACTCTCTGAAAATGGAGGCAACATTGCCCGCGTCTGGATGCCCTCCTGGAACCTGGGCATCGAATGGAAGGACACCGGACTGGGGAACTACCAGAACCGACAGTTGCAGGCGTATTTGCTGGATCAGGTGTTCAAACTGGCCGAAGCAAAAGGCATCCAGCTTGAGCTGGCCCTGCTCAACCACGGGGCTTTCAGTGCCAACATCAACCCCGAATGGGACGACAACCCCTTTAATGTCAAAAACGGTGGGATGTTGAAATCCCCAGAGGAATTCGCCACCAATGCGGAGGCCAGAAAGTTCTTCAAGCAGCGCCTAAGGTACATTGTGGCCCGCTGGGGATACAGCCCGAACCTGTTTGCCTGGGAATGGTGGAACGAGGTCAACTGGACCCCCATCGATGACACCCTGCTCGGCCCCTGGATTCAGGAAATGACTGCGTACCTGAAAACCCTGGATCCCTACAACCATCTGGTGTCCAGCAGTTACGGCTCTGCCTCGGTGGGGAACACCTGGACCCTGCCTGAACTTGACTTTGTGCAGGAACACGATTACAGCCAGCGTGATGTGGGGCGTTTCCTGCCCCCCAGTTTCAGGCAGCTCAGTGAAAACACCCCCGGAAAACCCGTGATGCTCTCAGAACTGGGCTACTCCTCCGCAGGCACCGATGACCTGCCCCTCAGCAGGGATGAAATCCAGTTCCACAATGGTCTGTGGGCTGCTCCCTTCTCTGGTTTTGCCAGCACAGGCATGTACTGGTGGTGGGACAACTTCATTGACCCCAGAAACCTGTGGACCCACTACAAAGGCGTTTCTGACTTCTTCAAAGGCGAAAATCTGGCCGTCATGGCCCCCAGCAAGGTCAAAACCAGCGATTTCTTTGGAGCCCTGGCTCTGGGTCTGCAAAACGACTCCAGGGCACTGGTGTGGGTCAGGAACAACATCTACGACCCTGGCGAGGCCATGAAAGTCTACGCAGAAGCCCTGAGAACAGGCACCTACAAGGAAGGCTGGGTGTTCTCTCCTGAACCCGTCAAAGATCTGGACGTGACGGTCAGTGGCCTGAAAGACGGCAACTATCAGGTGCAGTTTTACGATCCACAGGCCAACCAGTGGTTGCAGACCACATCAGCAAACTCCACTGGAGGGGTTTTGACGGTCAAGGTGTCTGCTCTGGTCAAGGACCTCGCCTTCAAAGTGATCCCGCAATAAACCCTCTCCCTTTCCCAGAAAGGATCACCATGCCCCGATACGGATTCAACTTCCAGTGGATGTACACCGGTGAATACAGCACCGAACCCCTCGAAGCAGACCAGAAAGCCCTGGATTTCATGCAGCAGTTCGGGTTTGATTTTGCCCGCATTCCCGTGAACTACTTCTACTTCACCCGTGACTTTGATTACTTCAACCCGGATGAGCGCATCCTGGCCTACCTGGACCGCTACCTGCAGGCCTGCCAGCAGCGCGGCATCCACATGAGCCTGAATCTGCACCGTGCCCCTGGTTACTGCATCAACTTCAATGACCTGGAAAAACACAACCTCTGGCAGGATGAAATTGCCCAGGACGCTTTTGTGTTCCTGTGGGAACTGTTTGCACAAAGGTACAGAGGCGTTCCCAGCAGCCAGCTCAGCTTTGACCTGCTCAATGAACCCCCGGAAATCGGGCAGTACGGCATGACCAGAGACATCCATGAGAACCTGATGCGCCGCACAGTGGCAGCGATCCGGGCCATTGACCCCCACAGGGAAATGGTGATTGACGGTCTGGGCGGAGGAAACATCGCCATGCCCGAACTCGCAGACCTGGGGGTGGTGCATTCAGGACGGGGCTACCAGCCCATGACGGTTTCTCACTACCGGGCAGAGTGGTGGGACGGCTCAAAAGGCATGCCCATGCCCACCTACCCGGATTGCGAATGGGACGGTAAAACCTGGAACATCGACACTTTGCGGGAATACTACCGACCCTGGCTGGAGATCCGTGAAAGTGGCGTTCAGGTCCACATTGGAGAGTTTGGCTGCTACAAATACACCCCCAACGATGTGGCTTTAAGGTGGTTCCGTGACCTGTTTCAGGTGTACCGCGAGTTGGGCTGGGGTTTTGCCCTCTGGGAATTCAGCGGGAACTTCGGGATTGCAGGCCACAACCGCCCTGGCGTGGTCTACGAGGAATTTCATGGTTACCAGATTGACCGCGAACTCCTCAACCTGATGCTCGAAAGCCGCGTGCAACCCGCCAGCGTGTGATTCAGATGTTTTTTCGGGACATGGCCTGACGTGTCCCTTTTTTACTGTGTCCCTTTTGTCTTCCCTGAAACCTGCTGGTTTTGAAACTGAACCCATTCAGCCAGACGTGTAGACCAATGGGGCATGAAACAGGGGTGTGTGCTGGGCTGATGTGTCAGATTGGGTTTTGGTCTTTGCCGAGGGCCGAGGGCTGAGAGCTGAGGGCAAAAAACACTTTGCAGGGCGTTGGCTTTTGCGAATTGAGCAAATGCATGCAGGACAGAATGACATGCCTCCACAGAGAAGCCTTCAAACTGCCAGAGGCGAATTTCCCTCAAAGCCCTCGGCTCTCGGCCCCCGGCAATGCCTTTTCCCCTCGCAATCTCCCAACCTCATTCAAACCCTTAACCCCCACGAGGTCCCATGCGAAACACCGCCCAGCAAAATGATTTTCTGGAACGCTACCAGGGTTCCAGACCCGTTCAGACCTTCATGTTCCTCTATGAGGGGCAGGGAAGCCGCCTCTTCTGGTCCTTTCTGCTCTACATCATCAAGACCAGTCCAGCGGTGTTGATGCCCATCATCACGGCACGGGTGGTGGATGTGATCAGCAGCCATGCCCCTTTGCAACAACTGTGGATGTGGGCTTTCGTGATGATCATTTTGCTGTTGCAGAACATTCCCAACCATTACCTGCATGTGCGTTACCTCAGCATGGCGACCCGCACCATGGAAACCCGCCTGCGTTCTGCCATCTGCAGGCACCTGCAACACCTCTCGATTGGCTTTTACAACCGCACCAGTGCAGGTTCACTGCAAAACAAGGTTCTGAGGGATGTGGAGGCCATCGAGCAACTCACCCGCATCCTCTTTGACAGCGGTCTGGGGGCACTGGTGTTCATTGGGGTGGCCCTGGTGACCACGGCGATTCGGGCACCTGAGTTCATCCTGTTCTACGTTGTGACGGTGCCTGCTGCAGCGCTTCTGGTGCGTTCCATGCGTGGAGCCCTGACCGGTCACAACAGCGCATTCAGGCGAGAACTGGAGGCCATGAGCGCCCGCATCATGGAGATGACCAGCCTGATTCCCATCACCAGGGCGCACGGTCTGGAAGACCAGGAACTTGAAAAAGTCTCCAGCACCCTGGACCGGGTGCGTGAAGCCGGGGTGGGCCTGGATTCCATCAACGCCATGTTCAATGCGGTGGCCTGGGTGACCTTCAACGTGTTCAACCTGGGGTGCCTGATTGTGGCGGCCTACGTGTATTATGTGCAACTTCTTCCCATCACGGTGGGCGATGTGGTGATGCTCTCGGGGTTCTTTGGAAGCCTCACCAACGCGGTGATCAACCTGATCAATCTGGTGCCCCAGATGTCCAAGGGTCTGGAAGCCATCCGTTCCATTGGCGAGGTGCTGGAAAGTCCTGATCTGGAGCACAACACCGGAAAAGCTCCAGTGAAAACAGTCAAAGGCGAGTTCGCTTTTCAGGACGTGTGTTTTCAGTACCCCGAAGAAGAACAGCACGCCATTCGCAATTTCAACCTGACCGTGAAAACAGGGGAGACCGTGGCCTTTGTGGGACCCAGCGGTTCCGGGAAATCCACCATCCTCAGCCTGGTGATCGGTTTCAACCGGGCCAGTTGCGGAAAAATCCTGCTGGATGGAAAAGACATGGAAGCGCTGGATTTGCGCACCTACCGCCAGTTTCTGTCCGTGGTGCCCCAGGAATCCCTGCTTTTTGAGGGGTCCATTCGGGACAACGTCACGTATGGGCTGGGTCGGGTGGAGGAGGACCGCCTGCTGGAAGCCCTGAAGGATGCCAACGCCTGGGAGTTCATCGAGCGCCTTCCAGAAGGTCTGGAAACCCGGGTGGGCGAGAAAGGAGCCAGACTGTCCGGGGGTCAGAAACAGCGTCTGGCCATTGCCCGTGCCCTGATCCGCAACCCACGGGTGCTGATTCTGGACGAGGCCACTTCAGCCCTGGACACTGAAAGTGAAAGCCTGATTCAGGAAGCACTGGAACGTCTGATGAAAAACCGCACCACTTTTGTGGTTGCGCACCGGCTCTCCACAGTGCGCAATGCAGACCGCATTGTGGTGCTGGACCAGGGCAAAATCACCGAAGTTGGTCCCCATCAGGAACTGCTGGACCTGCAAGGACTTTATGCACAGTTGTACCTGAGGCAGGCGGGGGTGCACCAGAGCAATTGAGAAACATCAGAACCTCCAGGCCAGTTGAAGTGCCTGGAGTTCAAACAGGTTGTAACTTCCGGTGCTCCCCTTCAGGCAGCTCCACCCGGATTTCATCTCCGGGCAGCACCGTTCCGCCTTGCAGAACAATGCCCATCACTCCGGCTTTGCGGATCAGGTTGCCTTCTTCATCCCGGTCCAGAACGGCCTGCATCATGCCTGCCTGAAAGTTGTTGATCTGCTGGCAGGGGTTGCGCAGCCCCGTGATCTCCACCAGGGCTTCTGCGCCAAGGTGCAGGCGGGTGCCCACCGGAAGGGCCAGCAATTCAATCCCGCGTGTGGTGATGTTTTCGCCCATCTGACCTGCTGCCACCTGAAAACCCTGTTCATTTAAAGTGTCGTGCAGCTCTGCATGAATCAGGTGCACCTGCCGCAGGTTGGGCTGGTTGGGGTTCTGGGCCACCCTGGAACGGTGCTTGACGGTGGTTCCCTGGTGGGCATCCCCGTCCACCCCAAGGCCGGTCAGCAGTTGGATGCTGGGCTGGGGGGTTTTCGAGAAGGTGTGGCTTTCACTGAGGTGAACGGCAACAACTTGACCCATGGTGTTCTCCCTGTCTGGAAAGGAAATCTGGCACAGAAGCCTGGAAAAGATATCTGGAAAAGAAATGCAACTGGAAAATGGAGTCTGGTGCGAGTTTTGCAGCGCAGCTTTGACCCATCCATTTTACTTCTGTGCTCCTGGACGTTCCGAATCTGATTTGAAAGTTGACCAGACGGATTTTACACTTCTGCTCTGGCTGCCCTGGTCCTCAGGTAAGACTGCCTGAGTTGCAGCATCACCACCGAACCCAGCACCAGGGCTCCTCCCAGAAATTGTTGTGGAGCCAGCGTTTCATGCAGCAGCACTGCCCCAAGCAAGAGGGTGAAGATGGGTTCCAGTGTGGAAAGAATGGCGGTCTGGGAAGTGCCCAGCAATCGGATGCCGTAAAAAATGCCGATCACGGGAATCACGGTGGCAATGGTGGCCACCCCAAGCAGCAGCAAGCCCTCGCTGGAGGTGTGGGGTACATTGAGGCCGGGTCCCAGGAGGGCCCAGGTCAGGAAAGACAGGGCGGCCCCCAGACTGAGCAGGGCACTGGTGGGCACCGGGTGGGCATCCCGGATGATTCTGGAACTGAAGGTCAGGTAGATGGCGTACCACACCCCGGAAGCCACCGCCAGAAAAATGCCCAGACCGCTGATTTTGCCCTCCATCTGGGTGGTCAGCACGATCCCTGCAAAAGTCAGCAATAAAGCAAAGAGGGTGGTTTTGCTGGGGGTTTTGCCTTCCAGCCACCATTCCAGCAGGGTCACAAAAGCCGGGTAAGCGTAAAGCAAAAGCGCCGTCAGTCCTGCACTGAGGTGTTGCAGGGCCATGAAATACACACTGGCCTGTACTGCGTAACCCACCATCCCCAGCAGCAGGGCAGGAAGGTACTGGCTGGGTTTCAGGGTCCAGTTTCTGTTGAGCAGGGAAAGCAACAGCAACACCAGAGCGGCCAGTCCGAAACGCCAGGCCAGGGTGCTCTGGAAGTTGAAATGCATCTGGTAGGAGTATTTGGCAAAAATTCCCAGGGTCGCGAATCCGAATGCAGAAACCGCCACCATCAGGGTGCCTTTGAGGTGAGGTCCCATGTCACAAATTTTAGGTGAGAAATGGGATCCAGAAATCCACACATTGACTTACCAATGGTTCTGAAAATCTGTTCAGGTGCTGCTTATCTGTGGCTCACTCTGTTCATGACAGAAGATGTTAACCTGTGCGGGTGAAATCCTGTGGACAGGCCCTTCAGGAACTCCTGAGGGTCATCATCCTGCTGCAGGGCAGCACCAGTGCCCACACCAACACGGAAGCCCTGAAAGCCCTGCAAAAAGCCCATGAACTGCTCAATGGACCATCTCATTTTGATCCATTGCCAGAAAAAAGAGTCAGCGCCACCCAGCCCACCTACCATGCCTATCATGCCCGAAATGCCACCCAGCAAGCCCTGGCTTTGCTGGAAAAGCACCTTTCCAGTGATGATTCGCAGATCCTCATGCAGGCCTCTGATCTGGTCCGGGAGGCTTACGAAGTCCTCTGAAACCAGCTGAAGACAGAGCCCAGAAAAAGCCCAGAATTTGTTTCTGGGCTTTTGTCATTCTGTCCTTCTGTTGCAACCTGGCTGAACACTAGCCCATTCGGGTCAATTCAGGTCAATTCAGGTCATTTCAGGTCATTCGTTGCGTTTGCCGTGGGAGTTGCGGCCTCCACGTGAACGCTCTTCAGCAGAGAGCTGATGGCGGCCAGTGCCCTGGCTTTCCTTGCGGTTCTGGGTGCTGCCCTGATTTTCAGACATGGTGCTGCCCATGGATTGCTGGGTGTCATTTCTGTGGGAGTTTTCTCCGCCCCGCACCCGTTCTTCGTGGGTCAACTGGTGGCGGCCCTGTGCTTTTTCCTGATTGGATTGTTGCATGCTGTTCTGCATGTCCTTGTGCTGGGATGAATCCCCTCTGCCTTGACGGTTTTCCGGGTTGGAATTGCGGCCCTGATTCTGCTTGTTCTGTGCCATGAGCGTCCTCCTGAAATCACGGTGTGGATGGGGGCTGGATGTGGGGAGCAAAGAAGGTCCTGCTTACAGAACATGGATGTGCCTGAGAATGAAAGGTCTTTTGATGCTTTTTGAAAAGGTTGACCATCAAATTTGCAAGCCATATCAATAAAATCATCTCAGGGACATCTCAATTTGAGTGGGCGCATCATGTCTGAAACAGGCCAGGACTTTGCGCAGCAAAGTGCAATGTACGAGCTGAAGATTGTGTCGACGAGATCATCTTAGTGTCTCAAGATGATAAGGAAATGATAATTATAAAGGTGTAGATTTGCACCTGTTTCACTTTGACTTGTTTCAAACAGATTGACTTGTTTCTGATCTGAAGCTGAAATCATTCTGATCTGAAACTGATATAGAACAGGGCAAATCACTTTAATTTCAGGTGGGGCAGATGTGATGAAAGCCCTGCAAACAGAACCACAGACCCTCAGGTAGGGTTGACACGGTGGGAGGATGATCTTTCGGGCTTTCGCATAGACCTGTCAGTGACAGGTAAGACAAAGCTGCATATGCTGTGAGTCATGCAGACCATTCAGGAACTTCTGACCCAGTGTGTTGCTCTCGGGGCAAGCGACATCCACCTGCGTGCCAAGGCCCGCCCAATGGTGCGCATAGATGGAGACATGGAGCGCATCGGCGAAGAGGAACTGCTTCCCGAAACCGTTGAAGGCTATTGCAAAGCCATGATGGTCCGACCTGGCATGTGGGAGGACTTCGTGCTGAAAAGAGATGCCGACTTTGCTTACGGGATTTCCGGGGTGGCCCGTTTCCGGGTGAATGCCTTCTGGCAGCGTGGCACGGTGGGACTGATCATGCGGGTGGTGCAGAACAAGGACATTCCTTCTTTTGAAGACCTGGGCCTCAACCCCACCACCTTTGCAGACCTGTGCAACAAGGACCGTGGTCTGGTGCTGGTGACCGGACCCACCGGATCGGGCAAAACCACCACCCTGGCCAGCATGCTGGATTTCATCAACGCCAATTACCCCGTGAACGTGGTGACCCTGGAAGACCCCATCGAGGTGCTGCACCGCGACAAGAAAGCCTCGTTCAACCAGCGAGAACTGGGTCTGGACACCCTGACCTTTGCCGCAGGCTTGCGGGCTGCCATGCGTCAGGACCCGGATGTGATCCTGATCGGAGAGATGCGCGACAAAGAAACTGTGGAAGCTGCGCTTTCTGCTGCCCAGACCGGACACCTGGTGTTCAGCACCCTGCACACCCTGGACGCCATCCGCACCGTCAACCGCATCATCGACTTCTTTGCGCCCCACGAGCGCGGCCAGATTCGCATGGGCCTCTCAGAGTCCCTGGTCGGGGTGGTCAGCCAGCGTTTGCTGTCTCGCAAAGGGGGAGGTCGGGTGCTGGGTCTGGAAGTGATGGTGGGCACCCCCACCATCCGGGAGTGCGTCAAAGACGAAGACAAACTGGAGCAAATCAAGGACGCCCTGATGGAGGGTTCTCAGATTGGCATGCACACCTTCGACCAGCACCTGGCCAAACTGGTGCAGGATGGTCACATGACCAGAGAAGCGGCCATTGATGCTGCCACCAGTCCGCACGAACTCAAGATGATGATTGACTTCTTCTGAAGTCCAGATCCCTGCGAAAAGATCAAAAAAGAAACACGCCTCTGAAGGGCGTGTTTTTTCTGATCTGAAAGCTCAGGAAGCCTGATGCATGTGGTGTTCCATGCGTCCCAGCAACACTTCCAGGCTGAAAGGTTTCTGGATGAACTCTCTGGCTCCATGCTCCAGCGTGGACTGGATCAGGTCTGCATCGTGTTCTGCAGACACCATGATCACTGGGGTGTCCGGGCAGTGCTTCTGAATGAAAGGCAGCAAATCCAGCCCGGTTCCACCCGGAAAATTGACATCAAGCAGAATCACATCGAAATGGCTGTGGTCAAAAAGAGAATTGAGGGCTTCGTTGAAATCTGCTGCAAAGTGCACCTCATAATCGTTGAGGGTCAAAAATCTGCGCAGCATGTTTCTGAGGGATTTCTCATCTTCAACGATCAGAACGTGTGGGTGGGGATCAGGCATCAGGTTCACCGTTCTTCGTCTCCTGTCTGTAAGAGGGGGCGGCATCAAGATTCAGCTTCAAAGCACCAGTGGGGTGCTGAATCACTACAGATTTCAGTCTAACAACGCATTCTGAAATGCAGCAGAGGAGAGAAAGTTGGAGACAAATATGTTTTTCTTGATTGGAACGGTCTTTTTGCAATTATGGTTTTTGCCGTGATTCTTTAGGGGTTCTTTAGGCACCTGCATGAAAAAGCTGTTTAAAGAAAAAGCAAAGGAAAAACAGAAAAGCCCTGCATTTTCTGAATGCAGGGGCAAGATTTCTTTTGAAGAAAGCGTTTTGAAGCTTTTTAACTCTCGTTCTGTTCGGCTCTGGGCACTTCGGGGTTTTGCACAAACTCGGTGGGGTCGAGTTCATCAAAGCCAATTTCTTTCTCGTACTGCTGGATTT
>NZ_BMOD01000047.1 GCF_014646895.1 Deinococcus roseus | reverse complement strand
TTTTTTTGGTTCTCACAAGTCGAATTTTACTGCTGCCCTGCTTTTTGCCTGCCCCCTGCGGGATCATCGCAGCGGACGACCGATTGCTCTCTTTAAATGAAAACAAAAGCATACCAATACACTTATTGATCCACGCACAACTGAGTAGGCTACAGTGCTGAGATGACCTGGCACCCCACAGGGTTGACCCGATCCCAGCAACAAGAACGCCGTCAGTACTTTGCTACATTTCTGGTCAAAGGTGAGGAGCACTTCCGCAAGATCTGTAGCTACTACCGGATCAACAAAGCCACTTTCTATGCCTGGAGAAAGAAAGCCCGGCAAGAATGAAGTGCACCTGTGCCACCACTTCCCACACGGTTGGGTGAATCACGTGCAATCCAAACACCACCGCTGAGTCGTGAACCAGGATCAGATCAAAATCTATGGCCTGGGTTCAGATTTTCCCAGCGGACATCCCACCTCATAGGAGCACACCACATTGCCCCCAGGAGCATGCACTTCCCGGCAGCCAGTGACGAGTTCATATCCTGCCCGTTGATCTGCGAGGACCTCGCCCAGGTGGAGCCGGTGTCTAAAGTAAGATCAGGGAGACGATGAAGGCCCTTGGCCAGCACCGTAGTGCGTCAGTCCCGGAGAGTGCCCTTGGCACTCCATTGGTCTTCGTCCCACATTGAAGGTGCAGTTGCTTCAACCACACATTGCTTTGGTGCAGGACTCCCTGAGCCCTGCGCCACCCGACAACTCCTTGAGTTGTACACCCTGAAGGGTTGGAGCAATGGGCTTGTTTTGGGTTGAGGTTCACAGGCACCAGGGAAAGTTTTGTGGTCTGGTGGAACTTCGCTCCTGCGTTCGTGTGGCAACAACATCAATGGGATCCATCACCCAGACACCTGCCAGAAGGAACCGTGGCTTTGAGTAAAAGCCATGTCTTGAATTCCGCTAAAAACATAATCTACAATGGGGGCAGTTTGATTTCACACCCAGATGCAAAAACAAGGAGGCCTCCATGTGCGGAAGAATCAACGGAATCAGCGACGGAAACCTGATCTGGAACATCAAATACCACGACACCTGGAATTTCTCCGGGGAACTCGCCCCCACCCAGCAGTACCCGATCATCCGCAAAAAACCCGGCAGCATTGATCTGGAGACTATCCTCGCCAGGTGGGGACTCATCCCCGAGCACTGTCAGGGGGAAGAGGACCTGCAAAAATACAAAAGCACCTTCAATGCCAGGTCCGAAACGGCCCACCGCCTGCCCACCTTTCGCAAGGCGTTCCAGAGGCAACGCAGCGTCATCGAGGTTTCGGGATTCTATGAATGGCAGAAAAATGGCAAGAGCAAAACCAAGTTGCACATCCACAGCAGCACCGGAGGCCCCCTGATCCTCGCAGGCCTATGGGATTTCTGGCAGGGACCTCAAGGCCTCATCCACTCTTTCACCCTGCTCACCTGCGCCAGTGGGCCACTGGTGCAAAAATTCCACGACCGCCAACCGGTGATCCTGGGTCAGGCAGGAGCAAAGAGATGGCTGGAAGACCAACCCCAGACCGAGCTGCAGAAACTCCTCATCCCCTGCCCGGACCGCTGGCTCACCGTCACCCCCTGCTAAAACCCAGAACCGCTCCAGCGAAGCCTCTGTCTGGTTGGGCAGTTGTCACCTTACCTTCATGGCCAGTTCTGCATCATGCTGCAGGTCTTGCAAGATGAAGTCCACCGAATTGAGCCAGATGGAATACCCTCCAGCCTTCAAACGCTTGCGCATCTCCTGAATGCACTCCAGGGCCTGCACAGGCTCGCCTTCTTCCATCAAGAGGGCAGCTTTCACCACAGCAAAACCCGGCTCCAGTTCTCTGGGTCCACTCTGGCCCAGCACCTCACGGGCCAATTCCGGCTGATGGTGGTGACGCAAATTCAAATACGCCTGATCCAATTTAAGCCCCAGCTGGGCGTCTGCACCCTGCATCAGGGTTTTGAGCCGGTCCAGCACCGGCTGGCCTTCCTGCCAGTTGTGCTGCCTGAGGTGGACCACATGCAGCAGCTGCAACAAAGGCACCTCCAGGGAAGCAAACTGCCCTTTCTCCAGGGCTTCTTGCAGCGGCTTCGGGGAAAGCGTTCTGAAATTCACCGGCTGGGCCAGCAAAGCAAAATGCCGCTGGATCAGGTGCTGAACGGGCACCACCTCACCCCTGAGCAATTGCAAGATGCGGTGGCCATCGTTGTTCTGCCGGATGGGCAGCATGTTGGTGACGAACATGCTGAGTTGGTTGGCTACCGCCATGAGCAGCACCAGGGTCCACCACCCCTCGCTGCGCATCATCCAGATGAAACACCCCAACCCCAACAGCAGGTTGAGCAGGGGACCACCCAGCACAAACACAAAGGCGCGCCAGCGGTAACTGGCCTCCGACCAGTCAGGGTGAATCAAACCCGCCACCGATCCCCAGAAGGGGTTGCCTTTGGGGGTGGGATACCCCTGGAAACGGTGGGGGTGCCTTTGCCAGGTGTACCGACCCAGGTGAAACTGATACATGTTGAAGCCCATCAGCACCCCGGCCAGCAGGTGTCCCAGCTCATGAAGCACCACACCAGGCCAGGCAAACAGGTAAGCACAAACCAAGATGACCAGCAGGGCCAGAGGATAATCCTCTGGCAGCCCAGCACGGGCTGCCACAAAACCCAGACAGCCGGTGATCAGAAACACCAGCAGGTTGGGAAGCTGCTTCATGGAGCAAAGACCTTACTGTGAGGTGGCAGAGAGGTCTGGGCAATCGAGAGGCAGGGGGTTGAAGGTTCCTGCTGTGCATCAGACAGGATCATGGCAGACCAATCCCAGAGCGTTCATTTTGAGTGCGAATTCATTTTGAATCAGTGGACTGTGGCTGCTCTCTTTCAAAAACATGAGCAACAGCACCCATAGGCTATTCTTCATACTGGCAGTATAAGGGTTGAGGATACGCCTCCCTGACCACCCACATCACGGGTGATCGAACCCCTTTCACACCAGCGTTTGCTTCCGGGCAGGCCTGCGGGCCCAGCACCACACCCCTTCAGCCGTGATCCCGGTGTGCCGTCCCCGTTTGACCACCGCACCTTCGACCACGAGTATTTGGGCGTCGCGGAGCACCACCCGCTCCCGGTCCCACAGTTCTGGGGGGATCACCACCTGCACCTGTCCGTGGGAAGATTCCAGCGTGTAAAAGGCCACCCCGTTCGCAGTGGGCGGCATTTGCCGCTGGGTCACCAGCCCAGCCGTGCACACTTTTTCCCCGTCTCTCAATGTGGAGAGGGGCACCACCCCCATGGCGGACAGTTCCTCCTGGTAGAAGTCCATCACATGCTTGCCGTTCTCCTGGCTGTGCTTCAAAGCCTGGTTCCAGTTGAAGATCTCCCGCTCAGACAGGGGCTGCAGAACTGGGGTTTTCACCTGGGGCACGAACAAAGCCTGGCTGCCCCCCCGCACCGAATTCAGCAGCGTTTTCAGTTGAAACAGGGCCTCCCGCCGTTCTAGAAAGGGGTCAAAAGCCCCAGCGATCACCAGGGCTTCGTACTCTTTGGAGGTCAAGGACACCCGCACAAAGAAATCCTCCAGCGTCTGGAATTCTCCCCTTGTACGCTCCAGCACCAGCTGCTGGATGCCTGTTTCCGAGAGTCCTTTGACGCCGCAAAAACCAAAGCGGATGCTTTTTTGGGGCTTGCCCCGCTGGGTTCCCGTGACTTCCACGGTGAACAGGGCTCCAGAGCACTGGATGTGCAAGGGCAGGATCTGCACCCCATGTCTGGCCGCTTCCTGCAGCACGGTGCTTCTCGCATACATCCCCGGCTCGTGGTTCAGCACCCCAGTGATGAATTCTGCAGCAAAGAATTCCCGGAGAAAAGCTGAGGCATACGTGTGACGCGCAAAGGAAGCTGCGTGGGATTCAGGGAAGCCATATCCTTTGAACTTCTCGCACATCTGAAAGACCTCCAGGGCCACCTCCTCCGTGACCGGATGACTGGAGGATTGATGGGCCTGCACTGCAGACTGCACAAACTCATCCCTGAGGAGCGTGATTTCCTCTGGATCCTCCCACTTCGCCAGCCTTTTGCGGTACCGGTCTGCCGTCACCCAGTCCAGCCCTGCAAAATCATGGCATACGCGAAGAATTTGCTCCTGGTAGAGGATCACCCCATAGGTGCGGGACAAAATGGGCTGCAACGTCGGGTGAGGGTAAGTGATTTCTTCTTTGCCTGCCCTCCTGCGGAGGTATGGGTGGACCGTGGAACTGGTGATGGGTCCAGGTCGGAAAAGGGCAATCTGGTGCGCCAGTTCCAGCATGTTCTTTGGGCGGTTGCGAACCGAAAGTTGGATTTGACCGGGACTTTCAATTTGAAACAGGGTCAGGGTGTCCCCCCTAGAAATGCGCCACCAGACTTTCGGGTGATCTTTCAGGGTGGTCAGGTCCAGTTTGATGTCCTCGATGCGCTCGATCTCTGACAGGGCATTTTCGAGGGCCGAGAGCATGCGTAAACCGAGCAAATCCAACTTGACCAAACCCAGGCTTTCTGCATCATCCTTGTCGAATTCAATGTGCCGGATCCCTCCAGAGGATCGGCGCTGCGGGGTGTAATGGTGCAGGGGGTGCCGGGCCAGGATCACCCCGCCACTGTGGGGGGCGAGGTGGCGCACCGTTTTGCGGTCCATCCGGGATAGCACATCGATCAGCTTGCCTTTCACTGGAGAATTGCCCAGCACCTCATCAAAGATCACCTGTGCTTTTGCAGCGTCAGCTGGACGCAAATGCCGGTAATCCCGCCCCAGGCTTTTGGTGAGTTCATTCGCCTGGTGCTGCGGGAGGCCCAGGGCGCGGGAAAGGTCCTGCAGGGCTGAAGAGAGGCGGTAAGTGATCCGGTTGCAGACCATGGCCTCGCAACTGTCCTGCCCGAACCGCTCTTCCACCCACGAGAGCACCTCACGCCTTCTGGCTGAGGAAATGTCGATGTCTATGTCCGGAGTGGATTTCGAGCCTTCCACCAGGAAGCGCTCGAAGGTCAAATCCAGTTGGATGGGGTCCACGATGGTGATGCCCAGCAGGTAACAGACAATGCTGCCTGCTGCGCTGCCCCGACCACTGGCCAGGATGCCCCGGCTTTTGCAGAAATCCATGACTTCGGTGGCGACCAGAAAAAAATTCTCCATCCCCATGCGCCTGATCACCCCCAGCTCGTAGGAGAGGCGTTTTGAGGCCTGCTGTTGAAGCTCTGGTGGGTAACGCTCTTCCAGGGCGGTGTGGGTCCTGGCAAACAACCACAAATAAGGGCTGAAGCCCTCCGGGATGGCGGCGTTGGCCAGCTCAAGCTTGTCGGGGAGCAGGTGGAAGACGCAGGATCTGGCCAGCAGGTTTGCAGTGTGCGCGGCTTTTCTGGAAGGCAGGCGCTCCAGGTAATGGGCAGGATCACGGATGCACTGCTCCCCGTTTTGCGGCCTGAGGGGATGGGGGTCCATCACGGTGATGCCAAGCCGTGCACACACCAGGGCATCATGCACAATCCACTGGTCTTCGGTGGCATAACGCACCTCTGGGGAAAGCATGCACTCGATGCCTTCTTCCCGGGCCAGTTCGCAGGTGAGGCGGGACAGGGAATCGTCTTCTTGATAGAGGTCATGCCAGAGTTGAATGAAGATGTCTCCACCCAACAGGGCTTTGAGGTGCTGCACCCAGTTTCTGGCCCGCCTGAAGTCCCCTTCCACCAGCAGCCTTGCCAACAGGCCTTGCCGGGATCCAGTGAGAACCCGGAAACCCTTGCCGGAGAGGTCTGCAGGTTGCACCACCTGCCCATCATGCAGCTGGGTGATCAGGGAGTTGAGTTCGGCATAACTGTCCCTGGAGGTGCAAAGGATCACCAGTGGAGCTGCAAAACTTTCTCCCAGCACTTCAGCTGTGATGTTGAGGGTGCTGCCGTGGATGGGGAGCAAGCCCTGCTCCTCACAAGCCTGGGCGAGTTCAACTGCTCCCGCCATGCTCTGGTCGTCCACCAACCCGATGGCCTTGTAACCCAGTTCCCTGGCCCGCTTCACCAGCTGGGTCGGGCTGCTGACACCGGCCCCCTCAGAGAAAAAGCTGTGAACGGTGAGCAGGGCTTTCAGGGTCATGGGGGTGTCCTTTCAATCCTGGATGGCGCTGAGCGTCCATTCAAGGACCTCTTCAAATATTTCCAGCACGGTCCCTGTTGGGGTCTGCACCAGGTAGTATTCTCTCGGCAGTCCGTCCAGCCACCACTGGCCACCAAATTTCCAGTGCCTGAGGGTGTCCTGCACAGGGTAAGTTCTCCCCTGGCATTTCACCTGCAGAATTTGCCCATCCTGGGTGATGACTTCGGCTTTCTGCATGATCAGGCGCACTTGTCTACCTTGGCTTTTTGCGGAAGTTGAGGTCCCTGGCCTGGGCGTATGGGTTGCTGGTGGTGTAATTAAACATCTTTCCTGGGTAGCGTTCATGCACCCGGGCCACCGCCTGCTCTGGTGTGGGCCTCTGTTCAAACAGGGTCTGGCGTTCACCCAACTGGTAGAGGTCCTGCAATGCGACATGGATGCGGGAGATGCCCAGAGGGGTGGCCCCTGTGTCCATGAGGGCCAGGGAAAGCAGGTGTGCGAGGGTGCGAGGGTGCCGGATGGGATCTTTGATGGTGCGCAAGGCCCAGAGTTCTCCAGCAAGGGTGCGGGCAGTCAGCACCAGTTTGCGGGCTTGCCAGCCACTGAGGCGTTTGATCAGGGCTTCCGCCAGCAGGATGAGCACGGGCTGGATTTCATGAGGCTGGCAAGCGTCCTGATCGTAGTCAAAGGCAGCTGTGATTTCTCTGGGTGGCTGGAATCTGGCCACCAAAATCCTGCGTTCAAACAGGACACCTTTGATGATCTGGAACTCCTCGCCGAAGTAATGTGTGGCCTGTTTGCGATCCCAGCCCTGGAGGCCGTCCAGCGTGTGGATGCCGAGAAAATGCAGTTTCTTGATGGTGTCTGCTTTGATGCCCAGCAGGGCGAGCGAGCTGACCGGGATGCCTTCTGGACCAGTAGAGGTGTGCACCTCTCCGGATGGAGCAAGAGTGGAGGCCAGGACAGCGAGTTCTCGGGTGGGTCCCCGTCCCACCTTGGCACCGTGTTCTTTTGCGATCAAACGGGCATCGGCTTCTGGCAGGGAAACCAAGCACAGGCCTTCAGCGAGGCTTTCCAGGTTCACGCTGTACCGGAAGAATTCCAGCTGCAGGGTATGCCAGCGGTTTTTGAGGGTGGGGTTGGAATGTTCGGCGAGTTGCACTGGTGGGGCTTTGATCAGGACCAGACTGGCGGGCATGCCCACTTCGATCCCCAGCCTTGTCGCTTCCTCACACACCGCTTTGACCCGTCCATTCTCCAGGGTGGCTTTGGGGCCTTTTTCAAGGGTGGTGAAGGCCAGGGGGGTAAGGTTGAGTGCGGTGATCACGGAGGTCTCCTTCGGGGTACAGGTCCAGATCAAAGGGGATGCGGGCGTGGCAATGGGGGCACTGCAGAACCACCGTGTTGTCGGTGCTTCTCTGGATGTCCCACTCCAAACCTTTTTCGTCGCAACTTCCGCAGAAAAGGGTGTGGGGGTCGATCATGCTTTTCTCCTAGCTAGTCTGCCGGGTTTTTCGTGCGGGAGCCCCACCGATGCGTCCGATGAGTTTGCCTTGCAATTGGATGTCCCAGATTTTGTATTGCATGGGGGGGTAGAGGGGGTTTTCGCTCACCAGCACCACATCATCCCCACTGCGGTACCAGCGTTTCAGGGTGGCGGTGTCTTCCCTTGGCAGCAGCACGACGGCAATTTCGCCTTCCTCGATGGGCACGTCAGGCCGCACGAAGATGGTGTCTCCGGGGAGGATGCCTGCTCCAATCATGCTGTCTCCCCGGATCTGCAGGGCATAGTCGCCGGGTTTGATGGTGATCACGTCACTGATGTAGGCCAGGCCTTCTTCCACCTGGCCGTGGGCATGGGTGGGTTGTCCT
Organism: Deinococcus roseus; assembly: GCF_014646895.1. Lineage (NCBI taxonomy): Bacteria > Thermotogati > Deinococcota > Deinococci > Deinococcales > Deinococcaceae > Deinococcus > Deinococcus roseus. The sequence continues at coordinate 11,755 of NZ_BMOD01000047.1, read as the reverse complement.
GCAGCAACTTCGCCAAGGAGAGGGATGTCTTTGAGGCCGAGTTTTCGAATGGCGTAATCGCTGACCTTCAGCAGGGTCACCCGGGGGGAGATGCGGTCCAACATCAGGTACCCCTGCTCATGGAGGGAGTGGATGTGAAAGGATGTGGTTTGTTTGGTGAGACCGAGGGCTTCTGTGAGCCGGGTGGGGGTGACGGGGCCTTCTTGAGAGAGTTGGAGAATGAGTGTGAGGAGTTTTTTGTGGTTTTTGGTTTGATCTGGGGGCATGGTGCTCCTTCCCGGTGCATTCCCACCGGGCCATTTTAGGGATAATCACACGTTAATCTGACTTAGGTCAGAAAGTCAAGTAATTTATCGTACAGGACACACCTCGATTTCCATCGATGTCACCTCGTCTATCTTTGGTTGATCAATGCATGTAATGATATATTATGTCATTACATGCTAAACTTAGGCATGACGCACCCCCTGCAGAGCCTGTTCGACCTGCAAGACCACCTCAGAAGAAAAGCCGTCTGGCGGCATGCGTTGGACCATCAGAACCCAGAGGACGAGCGTGTCCCCTACCCCAGATTTCTGGCTGTGCTGCCGGATGAAGCCCAGTTCCAGCACTGCCTGGAGGAAGCAGAGCGACTGAACAAAAAGTGCCAGGAAGTCGGCATCACCACCCGCTGGCTGCCCTCTTTTTTCAATGAAACCTGGGAGAACGCCACGGTGCGGGTCACGGAGGCCTACAAACCCAAAATCCTGATGGGTGAAGGAACCTTGCCCCTGATGTCCGTGGAGCTGTCAGAGAAAGATGCGTACATCCGGGCCCGTTTGCAGGAACTTCAGGAACTGGATGCCCCTCACTTCAGCCTGAGCCTGGATGGGGTGGAGGCAAATGGCAGGTATTGTCCAGAGCTGGTTTACCATGCCCGGAAACCAGTGACGGTGCGGGTGTCCACAGGACGAAAATTCAGGCTGTATGCCCGCATTATGGGCGGAGGTCACCGCAACAGTGTGAAAATCGGTGCCGTGGTGGTGCGTGGTTTTGAGGGCCAGGTGTATGAGGACCTCCCCCGGGCCACCCGGAAGGACACCAAACCCCTCTTGATCAAAATCAAACGCTACAGCTTTCATGGTTGATGGAGATGTAATGGCATATTATGCCATTACATCTTTAAATTGCTCTGGAATGCTGGGAGTGAGCGGCGTCTACCCTTCAATATGCCTATGGCCTGCTGAAAGAAAAACGTGCAGCACGATGCTGAGGCTGAATACCCCATGGATTGATCACCTTCCTGTAAAATTTGATTTCCAGACGCTTTGCAACTGCACTGCCCCCACCAACAACTCCATCAGACAAATCCAAGGCACTCTTCTTATTCTGCGCAACACCCCAACTGAAGTGAGACTCACACGCAGGAGGTTTTCATGGGACTGGAACGCTACCATCCCACCACAACACATCCAGTCTTCGGGCTTCCAGGAACCCACATTCTGCAACTGGAAGCCAGGTCCCTGCATGATCTGACCCAGCAACTGGAAATGGGCCTGCTGCATGAAACGGTGACTCGACTGCTCATGCTCCTTGAGCTGACTCCAGTGACATTTCAACAGCACATTGGTCTCCACTTATTCAATCGCCGCAAGAACCAGCGGCTCACAGCACGAGCATCAGAACGTGTCTACCGTTATGCCTGCCTGTTTGAGCGAGCCATGCAGCTGACAGGCACCCAGGAGGCAGCCAGAACCTGGCTGAAAACACCCAATGCTGCTCTGGGGGGAGAAACGCCCCTGCAGTATGCTCGCACGGAATTGGGAGGCCAGTTGGTGCAGCATCTGATCACTGCTCTGGAAGACGGTGTGGTTGTTTGACCCACCAAATGGAGAGGGGTTGAAACACACTTCTTGGTGATTTTGGATGTTTGCAGCTGTATGGTTTTGAGACATGTCACGCGAAGGAAATGGTTTTGACACCGAGAAAAACCAAACAGGCTCAATCTGGCACTCAACCTGCATTTGCTGGTGTCACCGCATAACCTGGGGAGTACGGAACGAAAAAACGACATGATCTGCTCCGAAATCACCGCATAACCTGGGGGATTCTCCCGGTGGTGGCCTTTTTTTGAGGACTGAGAGCAACACAATGTGCACCTCCGGGCCACCACACCAAAGAACCGCCATTTGACGAATTTGCCGTCTGGAACGCGGAGGTGCGTTCTTTTGACTGTCCTGGTTCTTTGCCCCATCCCACTACCGCATAACCTGGGGCGTTTGTGTTGGTCCCACTACCGCATAACCTGGGGCATTTGTTGACAACTATGCCTGTCAGCAGGCAAAAACCTCTTTCTGGCCCCTTGACTTCATGGGTACCGCATAACCTGGGGAGAAGGCAACGAAAAAGCCCGCATAACCTGGGGTGAAAACGGCAAAATCCACGTTTTTTGTCCAGAACACCACCGCATAACCTGGGGAGAAATTGCCGCATAACCTGGGGAAAAACAGATGGAAAAACCCGCATAACCTGGGGCGTTTTTTCGAGGGGTACCGCATAACCTGGGGAGAAGGCAACGAAAAAACCCGCATAACCTGGGGTGAAAATACCGCATAACCTGGGGTGAAAACTGGGTGAAAAGCTGTGTGACACGCAAACAGCCTTGCCCACATGATGATGACAATCAGTAGTTAAACAAGTATTACTTCATTACTAAAAAAGAAACACCAACACACAAAATCGGGTAAAATCGCCTTGTGCCCAAGAAGGTGAAGAAAACCCCATCCTCCAGCCCACTTCTGCCCCATTACGCTGAAATGAACGTTCACTACCTGGGCCTCATCAGCATCCAGCGGCAAATCGACAAGAAAGACTGGCGCTGGCGGATCGAGGAAACCCGCAATGGACGACAAACCGTGATTGAATGCCTGGGCAACCAGGAGTACGGGGTACCGCACGGCAACGACAATGATTTTTACAATGCCATCATCCACCAGTACGTGGAAAACAACATGCCTGAAGATGGTGTGGTGCAGGTCACGGCCTATGAACTCCTCAAGCTGTCTGGGAAGACCGACAACAACCAGAATTATGACGCCCTCAGGGAATCCCTGCACCGCCTTTACCTTTCCGCATTTTTTGTGTCCCAGGCCTGGTTGAACAAAAAAAACACCCGCTGGGAAACCGTGAGTTTCAAGCACATCGACAAATTGCGTTTCACCTCAGACGATGAAGCCAACCTCTCCAACCGCAGCATCATCCAGATCACCCTGCCCGTGGAGATCACCGAAAGTGTGCGGGCTGGTTACCTGCTGCCTGTGGATGGCAGCGTGCTCAAGGCCCTCAAGCAACCCACCAGCCGGGCCCTCTACAGGCTGCTGGAAGCCCGCAGGAGGGACCCTCAGGACCCGGGGATGGTGTTGGAGTCCTTCGAGGAAAACGTGATGATCTGGGGGCAGGTGTGCAAACTGTTCGGTGGCCGTTCAGACAAGATCCGGCGCAGCCTGGATCACGCCCACGAAGAACTGATTGAAAACGGCTACCTGAAAGCCGTGGAGTTTGAAGGGCGGGGCAAAACCCAGACCATCATCTACCGCTTCAACTCGCGGGTGATCCCCGAGCCCGACAAAGCCAAAGTGCAACTGTTGGAAAGCCACGGCATCTGGCCGGTGCAAGCCCGTCACTACGCCATGGAATACGCCCACCTGGTGGAACCCGTGGTGCGTCGCTACCAGCAGATGCTCTCCAAAGGCTACACCCCCGAGAATCCGGCCGGCCTGATCATCAAAATGCTCAAGGAACCCGACCAGTTTGGGGTGTCCCTGCAAGAACTCCCTGCCTCCATCCCTGCACCGGCAGAGCCCACTATAAAACCACCGAAAAATCCCACCACCGAAGTGCTCTCCCCCATTGACCTGGAGGGCAAGCGGGGCACCGTCACCTTCCTGGCCCAGCGCCTCGGGAAACGGGTGAGCATGCGTCACCTCGACGCTTTCCTGGACCGGCTGAAAAACGATGATGCTTTTGCCCTCAGCATGTTCGAGCAGTTCTCCACCGCCATGCTGGACAGTGAACAGCAAGCACAACTGGTGGTTTCATCACTGCAGGGTGATGGACCTGGGTTTTAAAAACCACTGCTGCACGCTCGCCCCATGGAACCAAAATTGAACGTGATTCCTGCTGAATGACACCCTGAAAATGCAACTGGCACAGCAAGAACCTGCAATCCATTCCCAGTGAACCGGCAAAAACACCCCAGGTTATGCGGTATTTCAGGACCTGGTTTCCGATGGTCTGTCGACAGCAAAGACCGAAACATCAAAATCCGCTTCCACTTCCGGCCACAACATTCTCTTGCCACACCTCCTCCAGGATCCTGTGGCAATTGAAGGGTCATCCCAATGCAAATGACTGCCGCACGGAGAGAGCCCTGGTGCCCTTCACCTGACACGAAAGCCTGCTCCTCACCCGGTGCTTGACCCGGGAAAATGGATTTCTGGAAAACAGGCTCTGAACCCCCCCTGTCAGACCCTGCACAGGGCAGCTTGAGGACTGCTTTCCAGGTGTCACTGGAGGACATGAAGTGGACTGCAGCAGCAAGGGAGGTCAGGGGACACACAAGCCAGCAACATCAGGTACGCTGAGGGAACCATGCTCCTGTGCTCAGCCTTTTCGTGCCCACCTCCAGAGGATTCTTAGGTGACCTGGTCTCCCCCACCGGGTTACGGTGCCCGCACCTTTCAGATCCATTTTCATCCTCAAGACTGGAAGGAGGGTCAGGCTTTGCAGCAACAGGGGGAGGTGCTGTCCTGCAAACCCCTCCCTGCGGACCGGACGGTCACCGGGGTGGTGCGGGAGGTGGTGGAGGAATTCCGGGTGGGCCTCACCCTCAACCCCGCACAGTTCCGCGGGTCTTGCACCTGCTGGCAAAAGACTCCACCCCATCGGACCTGCAAGCACATGGTGGCGTTGCTGTTCCACTGGTTTTCTCCCCCAGGTGAGGTGCCCCCTGTTGGACTCTCCATGGCCGACGAGTCTTATTTGAAGACCATCGGGACCAGCTGGGAGAAGCGGGGGGTGCTCCATGAGGCCCACCAGGTGAAACTGCAGGTGCTCTCCAAACGGAACCCTGTGGAGGTGCGCAAGTACCTGGAAAGCCAGGGTTGGGGAAAACTGTGGGTTTTGCTGGAGGGTGGTGGAGCATCTGGGATTGGGCTTTCCTCCTCTCGGGCCACGCTGGTTCCTCCAACCTCCAACAGTGCTTTGGGTGGCGACAGATCTCAGGCGGTTCCCGCAGAGCGTCAATTGGTGTTTGTGCTGGACCTGGGTCAGCAGGTACCGTACCTGGCTCCTCCTCGCCTGGAGCCACACCTGGGGGCCATCCAGCGGGGCCGCTTGCTCCAGCCCCAGCGGCTGGTGCCGGGCCGCACCCATTACCTGCCCCTGGAGGAAGAAGGCCGGCTCCTCAGGGAAGTGCTGAACGTCAAAGGGGACCAGCACCTGCACCCCAGAACACCCCTGGGCTGGGTGTTGGATCGGCTGTTGAAAAGGGGCCTGCTGTACCTCAAAGGGCACCTGGACCGCCCTTTGCAGGCAGGGGAGGAACGGGAAGGAAAGGTGGGCTGGACAGTGGATGCTCAGGGCAACCAGCACCCCCAGTTTCAGGTGGAGCCAGCCGCTGAAGTGCTGTTGCTGGACCAGGCCTGGTACGTGGACAGAGGGAGCTTCAAAGCCGGCCGGGTTCTCACCCTTTGTTCCGGCCATCAAATCCAGCAGTTCCTGGCGGTTCCTCCTGTGGTCCCGGAGAAAGTCCAGGAGGCCCAGCACATGTTGCAAGGCCTGGACGGTCCTCCCCTCCCTCACCCGGTGCACTTGAATGTTCAGCGCATCAAGGGCGTCCCCTCCTTCAAAGCGGTGCTGGGGGGAACGGCTCAGGGCAAGCAAAACACCCCCCGGCTGTCTCTGCGGGTGGATTACGGCGCCCTCACGGTCCCTACGGTGGACGTGCTGTACCCGGCCAGAACTGGACGGCCCGCTTTGCGGCACTTTGATGGCCACAAACTGGTTTTGGTGGAGCGGGATGTGACGGCCGAACAGCAGGCCTTTTCATGCTTGCAAGCCCAAGGCCTCTCTCCCCTGTCCACTGGAGACCAGGGGGTGGTGTTCCAGAATGCCTCCCAGAGCAAGGGGGAAGAACACCTGGGTTACCTGCTCACCCGTGTGGTGCCTGAATTGAAAGGCAAAAACTGGGAGGTGATTGTGGACAGGTCCTTCCCGGGTGAGGTGATCCAGCGTCCCTTGCAGGGCACCCTCAGGGAGGACGGGGGGTGGTTCTCGCTGGAATTGGGGGTGGAGGTGGCTGGGAGAACGGTTTCCCTGCTGCCCCTCTTGCTGAGGTGGATCAGGAACCACCCAGACCTCCTCAGGGAGGTGCTGGAAGGCAAGGCTGAAGGCCAGTTGGAATGCTTTCCGTTGGGAGAGGGCCGGTTTCTGGGGGTGGAGTTGACCCGCATCCACACCCTGCTCAGGGTGCTTGTGGAGTACCACCAGGGTGGGGAGGCCATCTGGCTTCCCCGCATGGGGGCTGGACTCCTCTCCAGTGTCAGCGGGGTTGTGCAGTGGAAGGGTTCAGAGCAGGCCTTCCGGCTCATTCAAAACCTGCGGCGGCTCTCTGAACCCCTGCCTCCACTGCAGGCTCCGCATGGCCTTAAGGCGGAGCTGCGCCCTTACCAGCTTCAGGGTGTGGCGTGGCTGCAACGGCTCAGGGAGACCGGCATGAACGGCATCCTTGCCGATGACATGGGGCTCGGCAAAACCCTGCAGACCCTGACCCACATCCTGATCGAGAAAGAACAGGGGAGACTGCGGCATCCTGTGCTCATTGTGGCCCCCACCAGTTTGATGCCGAACTGGCAAGCCGAGGCAGAAAAGTTCACCCCGGGCCTGAGGACCCTGACCTTGCATGGGGCGGCCCGTCACCGGCGCATGGGGGACATCCAGGAGGTGGACGTGGTGTTCACCACGTATGGGGTGCTGGTCAAAGACCAGGTGTTGCTTGAGCGTCACCCCTACCATATGATCGTGCTGGATGAAGCCCAGCGCATCAAGAACGCCAGGGGACGGGCCAGTCAGGCCTTTAAGCACCTGCACAGTCAGCACCGGCTGTGCCTGACCGGAACCCCCATTGAGAACCACCTGGGGGAGTTGTGGTCCCTGTTTCACTTCCTGATGCCAGATTTGCTGCCTGCCGAAGGGGAATTCCGGCAACTGTACCGGGATCCCATCGAGAAGGACGACGACCCGTTGTGTCAGGAGCGCCTGTCCCGCATGGTGCGGCCCCTGATGCTCCGGCGCACCAAAGGAGAGGTGGCAGGAGAACTCCCTTCCAAAACCGAGATCACCATCACCTTGGAGCTGGGAGGGGAGCAGCGGGACCTCTATGAGACCCTCCGGGTGGCCACCCAGCAGCAATTGCAGGTTGAAATTGAGAAGCGGGGACTGGCCAGCAGCCAGATCCATGTGCTCACTGCGTTGCTGAAACTCCGGCAGGTGTGCTGCCACCCTGGTCTGGTTCGGCTGGAAGAGGCCAGCAAGGTCAGGCGGTCCGTGAAACTGGAGTGGTTCAAAGACACCCTGCCCGGGATGCTGGAAGAAGGGCGCACGGTGCTGGTGTTCTCCCAGTTCACTTCCCTCCTGGTTGTGCTGGGGAAGGAGTTGGAGAGGCTGGGGGTCAAGCATGCCGTGCTCACCGGCCAGACCGTGGACCGCGCAGAGCAGGTGCAACGTTTCCAGTCGGGAGAGGTGAAAGTTTTCCTGATCAGCCTGAAAGCGGGTGGGGTGGGACTGAACCTGACGGCAGCAGACACGGTGATTCACTTCGATCCCTGGTGGAATCCAGCAGCGGAAAATCAGGCGACCGACCGGGCTTACCGCATTGGGCAGGACAAGCCGGTTTTTGTCTACAAGCTGGTGACCAGTGGCACCATTGAGGAGAAAATCCTGGTTTTGCAGGAGAAAAAAGCCCGCCTGTCCAGAAGTGTGTTGCATGGTGGGAATGGAGGTGAGCTGCACCTGAGTGAAGACGATGTGGGCATGTTGCTGGCAGGTGGAGGTCTGGAGAAGGAACACAGAAAGCATGTGTGACCTTCTCTTTTTCTTGTTGTGTGAAACGGGATTTTTTGCTGAATTTTAGCGTTACTGAGTTGACTCAGTAGCTTTGCATTGACTGTCCATGCTTCAGCCTTTCTTGCAATTTGCGTACACAAATCCTAGACTGCACTCATGGCTGCCAGAGAAATCAATGTTCGGGCCCTGCGGGAAGGCCTTGCCCAGGCCCTCACCGAAGTGCGGTCCGGAGACCGGTTGATTGTGACGCAGCACAAAGAAAAAATTGCCGCTGTGGTGCCCATCAAAGACCTGCTTTTGTTGCAGCGGGCAAAGGAGTTCAGCCCCATGTCCATCCACACCCTGTTCAACCACGCCGGTGGGTCCGCCAAAACCACCACAGTCCGTGAACTCAGTCACCAGCTCTCCAAAATGGGCTTCAAAGTCCTGGCGGTCGACCTCGACAGCCAGGCGAATCTCAGCGAATGGCTGGGGTTCGGGGATGTCCCCAGAGAGCACACGGTGCTCCCCACCATGCTGGACCGCAAGCCGCTGGAGGTGCACCCGCAGTACCATGCGCACGGCTTTGATTTGATTCCAGCGAACCTGAACCTGGTGGACATCGAAGACCGCCTGGCCACCCCAGAGATCTTCCAGTTCCGCAACGCCCTGAGGGACGTTGCCAGAGAACACCAGTACGACTTCGTGTTCATTGATGCCTCACCGAGTGGCGCGAAACTCTCCCAGCAGGCCTGCATTGCAGCAGATTCCATCATCTGCCCGGTGATGCCGACCGTCAAAGGCCACACCAGCCTGGTGACCCTGAACAGCCTGATCGACCGCATCAAGCCACTGAACCCCGGACTGAAGGTCAGCATGTATTTGCTCACCAACCTCAACCCCACCAGCACCATGAACGTGCACTTCCAGGGGGAACTCCGTGCACGCATCGAAGAACTCGGGGTGCCCCTCTTTTCGGAAGGCATCCGCAGGCGGGAAACGGTGTACGAGGCAGCGTCTTACATGATGCAACCCGTGACCAGCCTGGAACGCAAAACCAAAATCCACGGCCTGAAAGAAGCCCAGGAAGAACTGCAGCAGATGGCGGAATTTGTGCTGGGCCAACTGCAGGTGGGCGCAGATCAGGGGGTAACCCTGTGAGTTTGATTGGTCGCCTCAACCAGCAGTCTGGCGGCAAGAACATCACCAGCAGCCAGAAAGACCGCATTTTGCAGCACAACATGAAAATCATCCACATTGATTTGACCAAAATCGAACGCAGCCCGGTGCAGCACCGCCGCAGTTTCGACAAGAAGGCCCGCGAGTCCCTGGCCAGGAGCATTGAGAAGCACGGACTGAGAACTCCAGTGCTGGTGAAAACCAAAGCGGACGGCACATACCGGCTGATAGCAGGGGAGAGGAGACTCCAGGCCCATGAGGACCTCGGGAAAACCCAGATTCTGGCAGCAGTCCTCGATGATGTGGTCAACGAGAAGGACGAAGTCACCATCAGCCTGATTGAGAACTTTCAGCGCTCCAACCCGAATGCTTATGAAGAGGCAATTGGTGGGACCCTGTTGCTTTCCGCTGAGTTGCAAAAGCCCCGCGAGGACATCGCTGCTCACCTCAACCAGCTGTACAATGCCCGCGAGACCGAAGAAGCCCAGTTGCAGATTGCACAAATTGAGGGTCTCTTTGATGGGGTGGGCCTCCCCTCTTTCGTGACTTTCGTGACCACCCGCTTGCCGACCCTCACTTACCCCGTGGAAGTGCAGCAACTGCTGAACGACAACCTGTTGCCGTTCACCCACTGCCAGTTGCTCGCCCGCATCAAGGATGACACGCTGCGCCAGAAAGCCATCCAGCATGCTTTGCAGCACCCTGGCATCACGGTCAGTGACCTGAAGAAATTCATTCAAAAGCTGATCCTACCCACAACAAGCAAACAAAAGACCGTGGGAACCCTCATTCAGGACAACTACAAGAAAACCTGGAAGAAGATGGCGCCAGAAGACCGGGTGGTCCTGGAATCCCTGATTGGCAAAATCGAGGACATGCTCGCAAAGTACCAGTGACCTGGGGAGAGAGAAGAATCCTCTTTCTCTCCTCTGATCGATTCTGGCTGCTATCTGTCCACTGAAAACACAGGCCTGAGCCATTTACTGAGGTGAATCAGTACCCAAAACAGCCGTCTGGAAAACAACAATCCTGAGAAGGCATATTTCAGGCCGAGCCTGAAGAAGCACAGAACTTCTTGCGAAAAGGCTGGTACCTCTGTCAAGGTCCTAAAACTGGAATGACAGAACTGCCAGGACAGAAAGAACCTCATGTTGTGATGGTCTGATGTTCCATGAGCTGCTGAAATCAGGTGTTCAGAAGCAGCATTTTGATGTGAAAAAAACCAAAAGTGCCGAATGACATTGGCTGGCGCAACATCCCTTTTTCAGACCATGGTCAGACCGTCACCAGAATGAAAACCATCCAACCTCATCATGTCGGTTGTTCTTGCACCCCACAAATGCAGCTCTGGCCTGAAGGTTGAAAAAACCATGGGATTCAGGTTGGAGGGTTCATTCACCCACCCCATGGGTAGCCCTACACTGAAGAATGCACCCTCTGGAGGTTCAACCATGACAATTCCTCTGCACACGGCAATTCTGCAGGACCAGCATGGCGAGCTTGTCTTGCTTTTTCCTCAGGAAATCGTTGGGCAATTTCAAATGATGGAAGGCATGGTGGTTGACCTGCAAGTCGTGGAAGGAAAGCTGATGATCTTCTTCGCATCATCAGGAGACGCTGTGGGAGGTTCCGCAGAAGACACCTGAAAGGCTGGGTTTCATCAACCCTCTTAAAAAAGAATGTCGGAAGTCTTTCTGTCCTCACGGGCAGGCATCACTGCGCTTTGCTCACCTGGAAGTCTTCGTTCGCACTGGACGCTTCCAGGAGCACCTCTTTGCCCTTACCCCCCAGGGTGCGAGAAGACCTTTACCAGTTCCTGCGCGCCATCCACCCAAGGCACTTCCCTGTTCAGGAGCGGCTGCTCAACCCAATGTTCCACAGCCACTGGCTGAATTTGAGTGGCGCAGATGGAGATTTGATCATCGATGACACGCTGTTCGAAATCAAAGCCACCCACAAACCCAGCCGCACCCACTTCCTGCAGCTCGTGCTGTACGTTCTTCTCGACGATCTGGCACTTCAATCACCGCAAAAGAAAGACCCATTTGGGATCGAGCAGGTGGCCGTTTACTACCCCCGCTTTGACACCGTGGTGACATGAACCTGCATGAGCACCTCAGGGACCGGGAAGGCCTCGCCCTGTACCTCCAAGACCAGTTGCTGAACTGGGAGAACCACCTCACCGAACGGGAAAGGGTGGAAGAAGCCCAGAGGCCCCCACCCCTCAGTGCCCAGGCGCAGCAAAGCCTGGAAGCCAGCCTGCAGACCATCACTAGTTACCGGTGGTTACGTGGAAGTGTCGGCAAAACCATCACAGAGAAACTGGTCCAGCAGGCCCTGCTGGACCACATTCCTGAGTACCTCCAACTGGGTGCTGTGTTTAGAAAGCATGTGCAGCGCATCACCGAGGAATTAGCTGAGATTTTGCACCTATCCAGCCCTTGGAAAAGGATGCAGTTCTGAGTCGGTGAAAAGCTGATCCTGCAGCATCAAG
>NZ_BMOD01000046.1 GCF_014646895.1 Deinococcus roseus | reverse complement strand
TAAGAACCGAAGTTCCCCGTTCGACTTGCATGTCTTAAGCACGCCGCCAGCGTTCACCCTGAGCCAGGATCAAACTCTCCATAAATGGCATTACAAGCAGCGTTAGCTGCTTAGTAAGTTAGTTTGTCCCAAGCTATCATTTCTGTTTCGCTTGGCTGTATTCAAAGAAACCTGTACAGGTTTCTATTTTCGAGAGTCTAGAGTCCGCAGACCGCTCTCAAGACCCTGTCGGGTCTCCTTCCGTCTCACTAAGCTTCTTCTTCTGTCAAACAACTCCGCCTTCGTTTCTGCATTGCTGCTTCCTCTCGGGCGAAGAAAAGAATACTACGGATACCCGGTTATGTCAACACCCACAGACTGGGGTTTTTGGCTGCCCGATCAAATGCGTGCCACACGGGGTTTTCAAAGCACCAAATCCCCCATCAAAATATCTGTACTCGGTATAAAAATAGCAGAAGTGGCAGATCTCCCCTCCTCTGGCCCTACATGAAACGGAGGATGCACTCAGAGTCTTCAGCAGATGTGCTTCTACAATAAAAGGCACATGCGAATCCTGATGCTCTCCCTTCTGCTTGGTTTTTCTTGCAGTGCGGCTGCAGTCACTGCGCCAGAGCTGTACCAGAACTTTGAACGCACCCTGCTCAAAAGGTATGTGAATCCCCGGCATCTGGACCTGCAAAACCTGATCGATCAGCACAGGGGTGAAATGCAGGAAGCATGCAACACCATCCCTGGCTGTCCCAGCAGTGCAGCCTATCCAGCCATCAAAAACGTCATGACCAGCCTGAAAGATGGCCATGCCAACTTTCTGACCCCGGAGCAGCATCAGGCTTACCTTGCCCGCAGCCAGGGCAGCAACACCGGATTTTTTGGTTTTCAGTCTTACAGGTTGCAAGATGGCAGAACCATGGTTCTGGATGTGGTCCAGGGCGGACCAGCAGATCTGGCAGGGATGTCCCGTTTTGATGTGATCACAGGACTGGACAGCACAAAAACCACAGCACCCCAGAACGTCATCATCACCCGACAGGGAAAAACTGCTTTTCAGGTCACCCTCATCCCCAAAGAAATGCCTCTGGTGTTCATGCCTTATCTGGTGCGATCCGGGAACATCGGCATCCTGCGCATTCCTACTTTTCTGGGCAGTGGCGACATTGCCAGCAGGGTGCATGGCCTGGTGGCCCGTGCCCAGGAAGAAGGCATGACCGGCATGGTGGTGGACCTCAGAAGCAATGGCGGAGGCCGCTCCGACCAGTGCATGCTGGCCGCCCTGGCGTTCAATCCCCGTTTTTCAGAAGAATGGATTCAGGTGGGCTGGCGCAACACCATGCATGCAGAGAAAGGACAGTTGTGGTTTCAGCTGCCCGGAGGGGCACCCATTCCTGTGGCTTCTGTTGAGGGTTACGCCCTGTGGATCCATCCCACGGTTTTTCTGGTGGATGAACGCAGTGCATCCTGTGCAGAGTTCATGGCGTATGAATCCAGAAAAGCTGCCATCACCTGGATTTTTGGGGAAAAAACCTATGGGGTGGGGAACACCTCCACCCTGCTTTATCCTCTGGCCGACCAGTCTGCTTTGCAGCTCAGCATCCTGTATGTGCAGGATGAAGCAGGACAGCCTTACCCGGCCAGCATCACCCCGGATGTCCTCATGGAAGACGATCCTGAAAAGCTGGCCCTTGGAGAAGACCCCTTGATGGAAAAAGCCTTGCAATTTCTGGAAGAGAAAAACCGTCCTCGCTGAGCAAACCAGCAAAACAACGCCAGACAAATTCATCAAGCAAAGAAAAACCCCGCTTTCGCGGGGTTTGTTTTGGCTCGGCAGGTAGGGATCGAACCTACGACCATCCGATTAACAGTCGGACGCTCTACCGCTGAGCTACTGCCGAATACCACTTTTGGCAATTGCCTCAAGCGAGAAAAAGAATAGCAAGGTGCTCTGCAAAAAGCAAGCCCCCTGGCAAGGTCCACTAGACGACCCTCAAAGCTTTCAGAGGGATGGTTGCTGCCAGAGCAGGTTTCTGCTGCCCTCTGGCCCAGAGATCTGCCAAAACACTTACCAGACCTTGCAGCAGAACTGCCCTCTGGAACTTCAATTGCAGCTGTTTCAGAAACACCTGTCTAACCAAGCCCCGATTTGCCGATTTTCTCAGGGAAAACCCTTATTTTTACACCAGCAGCCCCAGGCCCTTGTGCGTACAGCACAGCAGAAATCTCCAGAGGTTTTTTCTGGTGACAGCCCAAAATGAATGGTGCTTGTGTGCGGGGCTGTTTACACTGGAAGCATGATTTCCATTTTGCTGGTAGATGATCACGCTCTGGTTCGAGAAGGCACACACGCTCTTTTGCAACAGGATCCCAACTTGCAGGTGGTGGGCGAGGCCCGCGACGGACAGCAGGCCATAGACCTCTGTGACACCCTCACCCCTGACATTGCCATCATGGATGTCAACATGCCCAACATGGGCGGCATTGAAGCCACCCGCCAGATCAAGAAGCTGTATCCCCGCATTGCTGTGCTGGGCCTCAGTGCCCACGACGACGAGGCTTTTGTGATGGCCCTGCTGGAAGCAGGCGCTGCAGGGTACCTGCTGAAAGATGCTCCTGGACAGGACCTCATTGATGCCATTTATGCAGCCAAACGCGGCGAGAGTGTGATTGCGCCTCAACTCACCCAGATGATCCTGAAGCGGGTCCGGCAGGGCAGCGAACAGAAAACCGAAGCCCTCACTGAACGGGAACGTGAAGTGCTGCTGCTGGCTGCGCGGGGCTTTTCCAACAAGGAGATTGCCAAGAAACTGGAGATCTCTCCCAAAACTGTGGAAGTGCACCTCAGCGCCCTCTTTGAAAAACTGGAGGTGGCCAGCCGCACCGAGGCCGTGATCCGCAGCATGAAACGTGGCATCATCCAACTCAGTGAATTGTAAACTGAAGATTGTGCAGGTCAAACAAAACCTGCAGAAGCAAATTCTTCAGGTTCTCCAGAAAAGGTCCGCTAGACCATGAACGGTGCAGATCCTTCAAGCGTACAGAGTTTCGAACTGCTGGGCTGGGTTCAGAAATGGAACATCGAACCGAATGCTGTTCTGCTGATCATCATCGGGCATGTGATGTTTCATGTGCTGCGTGTGCACTTTGAGGGGCACAGCAGCATCCGTTTGATCAGCGGTCTGGCCATTGTGGCGGCTTTGTGGCTGGGATGGCCTGCCCTGGTGATCCTGCCTTTCAGTTTGCTGCTGGTGTATTTGCTGGCCCCCCAGACCGAATGGCACTGGGGCAGGATCGGCGCAGATTTGCTGGGGGTGGGGCTGGTGGTGGCTTTTGTCACCTGGGTGAGCCCCCTGTTTCCCAAAACCCACTATGCAGCGGCCGATGTCAACAATCCCTGGTTTTACCTGACCCTGCTGGAAGCCACCACCCTGTTTTTCGGGGTGCGGCAGCTGGCCCGGCGCTGGCTGGTGGTGCCCCGCCGTGATCCCGGCACCCTGGACATCACCGTTCCTCTGATTCCGCTGATCATGCTGACCTATCAAAATTCCTACTTCAATTCTTATTTGTTGCTGAGCATCCTGATTGGCCTGTACCTTCTGAACCGCCTGCAGTACCGCATGCGCAATGCAGAAGCGGCCCTGAAGACCGAAAAGCTCCGCATCTTGCAGGCCCGTGTGGTCACCAGTGCCCTGGAAAGCGAACGCTCCCGCATTGCCCGGGAAATCCATGACGGTCCCTTGCAGGAAATCATCGCAGCCAAACGCATGCTGGAAGCCAGTCAGGTGCAGCGCGCCGGAAAAATCCTGGCCGATGCGGTGGCCCACCTGCGCTCTGCCATTTACGACATGCATCCCAGCGTGCTGCAGCTGGGACTGGAACGTGCCCTGCAAAGCCTGGCCCAGCGCAGCCAGCCTCTGGAGGTGCATTTTGACATTCCAGAAAACCTGCCCAGGCTTTCTGAAGAGCAACAAAGTGCCATCTACCGGGTGGTGGGAGAGGCCCTCAGCAACGTCAGCAAACACGCCCAGGCCCAGAACGCTCAGGTGAGCCTGCAGGTGGAAGCCCACCTGCTCAGGATCACCATCGAAGACGATGGGGTGGGGTTCAACCGCAAAAAAGTCAGCGGAGGTCTGGGCCTGATCTCCATGCGTGAGCGCACCGAGTCGCTGGGAGGCAACTGGGAAGTGCACTCTGGTCCCAGGGGCACCCGAATTCGCATCACCCTGCCGGTGGAAGCCCCTTCCCTGGAACTGGACATCTGAAAACAAGAGGGAAACCAAAGGGAAATCAAAAACAGAGGCCTAGTGGCCTCTGTTTTGTGCTGATGTTTTGGATTCAGGCTGACTCAGATTTCCATGAACACGCCAAGGTTGCGGAAACGGCTGGCCCGCTGTTCCACCAGTTCTTCAGGGGAAAGCTGACTGAGTTCATCCAGGTGGCGCTGCAGGGCGTTTTGCAAATTCTGGGCGGCGTGCTGCGGATCCAGGTGGGCTCCACCTCTGGGTTCGGGGATCACTTCTTCCACGATGCCCAGTTCCAGCAAATCGGGGGCCGTCAGCTTCAGGGCTTCTGCGGCCTTGGGGGCTTCTTTGGAATCCCGCCACAGGATGGCAGCACAGGATTCTGGGCTGATCACGCTGTACCAGGCGTTTTCCATCATCAGCACCCGGTTGCCCACCCCGATGGCCAGCGCACCACCAGAGCCCCCTTCGCTGAGCACCACGCTGATGGCGGGCACCTTCAGCAGGCTCATGCGCTGGATGCTCTCTGCAATGGCCCAGGCCTGCCCGCGTTCTTCTGCAGCAAGACCCGGGTAAGCTCCCTGGGTGTCGATCAGGGCAATGACCGGAAGTTTAAATTTGTCTGCCAGATCCATCAGACGCATGGCTTTGCGGTACCCTTCCGGGTGGGCCATGGCAAAGTTGCGTTTGATGTTGTCTTTGGTGTCCTTGCCGCGCTGCTGCATGATCAGCATCACGCTGCGGTTGCCCAGTTTGGCCGGACCTCCAATCAGGGCCTGGTCGTCTCCGAACGCCCGGTCTCCGTGCAATTCCAGAAAGTCACTGAAGACACGGTCCACGTAATCCAGGCTGGTGGGCCGGGTGGGAATGCGGGCCAGTTGCACCCGTTCCCAGCGGCTGACCTGGGTGTGGGTCTGGGCGCGGGTCTGTTCGATTTTGTGCTTGACGTTGGCAATTTCGGTGGAGAGGTCCACTCCAGTTTCCTGGCTGGTTCTTTCGAGTTCGGTGAGGGTTTTTTCCAGGTCCAGCAGGCTCATGAAGCACCCCCGAAGTGGGTGAACAGCGTCTTGAAGACCTCGCGCTGTTTGCGGCGGTCCACCACGCTGTCGATCATGCCGTGCTTCTCCAGAAATTCTGCCCGCTGAAAGCCTTCCGGCAGGTTCTGGCGGATGGTTTGCTGGATCACCCGGGGACCTGCAAAACCAATCAAAGCTCCGGGTTCGGCCAGAATCACATCTGCGATGGTGGCAAAGGAAGCCGTGACCCCTCCTGTGGTGGGATCGGTGAGCAGGCTGAAGTAAGGCAGGCCTTTTTCTGCCAGTTTTTGCAGGGCCACGGTGGTTTTGGCCAGCTGCATCAGGCTCAGAGCACTTTCCTGCATGCGTGCCCCACCTGAAGCAGCAATGATCAGCAGGGGCTGATGGTGCTCTGCTGCAAATTCGGCTGCGCGGGCAATTTCCTCGCCCACCACACTGCCCATGCTGCCACCAGAAAACTCGAAGTCCATCACCACCACACTGAGGTCTGTGCCCTCAATGCTGCCCTGTCCCCACACGATGGCGTCCGGGCGGCCCACCTTTTTCTGGGTGCGGTTCAGGCGGTCCTGGTAGGTCTCAGTGTCCACAAAATTGAGGGGGTCTTTGGGGTAGATGTGACCGCTTTTTTGCTGAAAGCTGCCTTCATCCAGCAGGAATTCCAGGCGTTTCATCACCGGAATGCGGTGATGAAATCCGCACTTGGGGCACACCCTCAGGTTCTGGTCAAATTCACGGTTGTAGATCTGGGTGCCGCAGTGCTGACATTTGGACCAGAGGTCTGGAATGTCGTCGGTCTGGGTGGCCTGCGGTCTCTTTCGCTGAAAAAACTTGTTTAGCGCCATAGCTTCTGCCCTCGATTGTAACACCCTCAGGAAATCAGACCCCTGTACCCGGTTCAAAGCTCGCGTTCTCTGGGGTCATGACCTTTGCGAAACACCGCATCTTCCAGCTGGCCAATGTCTGCGGCCAGTTCGTCCCGCACGCGGTCCACCCGGCTTTCCACCCGGGAGGCCAGACCGGCCATCTGCTGGTCGATGTATTCCCTGAGCTGGGTGAAACGGCTGGCTTCGGCCTGGTCAATGGCGGTGCGCATCTGTTCCATCTGTTTGAGGTAGCGGTTGATTTCGGCTTTGGACCTCAGGTCAATGAAGGTCACCGCCAGGGCATAACCTATGGTGATCAGGGCAATCAAAATGACCAGCAGAATGCCCATGGGCACCATGTAACTGCTGATCCAGAAAAGGTTGAGGGTATGAGGAGCCATCAGGGCATCAAAATTGGCCACGGTGAAAATGGCCAGCAGGACCAGCCCAATCACCATCAGCGCTTGCAAGAATTTCACGGCAAAACCTCCTTGAGCGGTTCGACCAGCCTGTTCCCACCATCATAACGGTCCAGACTGAGAATTTTCAGCCACCTGAACAGAAGGTTTCACTGTTGGCAAACAAGGTGTTTGTTTATGGCTCACTGCTTGGCAGCGCGGAGCCTGTAGGTCTGCACGATGTCGGTGGGGGGTTGCAGGCTGTACCCGGTCATCTGGGCATCCAGAACTTGCTGGTCTGTCACTTCACCCCTGACCTCATAAACGTATGTGGCACTGGTGGCTTTGAACTGGAGGTTGCAGGCATTGCCCTGCTGTGTGCAGTCCAGCGTTCCCTGCAGCTGATAAACCGTTTTCTGGTCCATCATCATGGTTCCCAGCAGGTCATATTTGTTGGCAGCAACTTCGTCTTTCTCAAAAGACAGCACCACCTCTCCTATCGGATCGTAAGCTTGCTGTGATGGAACTGAGTTGACCATAAAGACATCGTAAGTTCCCTGATATGTTTCTTTCAGGTCTCTGATTTCCGTTAAAGGCGTATGAGTATTTGCACAAGAAGCAAATAACAACGCCAGACTGCATAAAGCAAGCGTTGGAGTTTTCATAACTTCAATCTAAAGCAGTTATTTTCGTTGACCATGTGATATCTTGCTTTTTTCTTTTTCCTGATGCAGCAACTCGCGAATCAAACTGGCTCCCATGCGTTCTGTCGCACGGTTCAGGGCCTGAAGCACTGCAGCTTTCTGGGTTTCATCAAGCCTTAACAGCACAGGGTGTAACCCTTCAAATTCATCCTGGGCCACAGTTCTGGCTTGCTGCTGGGCCTGTTTCAATTCGCGGCGTTTGTGGTGCTGTCTGAACCAGCGTTTGAATTCTGTGAGGCCCTCTTCAATCAGGGTCTCGGCATGGGGGATGCGCTTTGCCCTCTGGGCCAGGTTGCGTTCCACAATGGCGGTCAGGTCATCGAGGTTGTAAAGGTAAGCTCCTTCAATGTGGGAGATTTCTGGCTCCAGAATGCGTGGCACACTGATGTCAATCAGGAACATCGGTTTACTGCGTTCTTTCAGGGCATTTTTGACGTGTTCCGAGTGGATCACGTAATGCGGGGCACTGCTGGAAGCAATCACCACATCGGCTTTGGGCAGGGCTTCCAGCAGCATGTCGATGGCGCACACCTGACCCCCAAAGGCTTCTGCCAGTTTTCTGGCCCGTTCCACAGTGCGGTTCACCACGATGACATCCTGAATGCCACTGGAACGCAAATGGGTCATGGTGAGCTCTGCAGTCTCTCCTGCACCCACAATCAGGGCCGTCTTGCCCTGCAAATCCCCGAAAATGCTTTTGGCCAGCTCCACGGCGGCATAACTGACACTGACCGCCTTGTCGGCAATCCCGGTTTCGGTGCGCACCCGTTTGCCCACCTGCAAGGCCAGCTGGGTGGCCTTGTTGAGGATGCTGCCCGTGGTCCCGGCAGCTTGCCCATCCTGCCAGGCCCTTTTCACCTGCCCCAGGATCTGGGTTTCTCCCAGCACCAGGCTGTCCAGGCCACTGGCCACCCGGGTGAGGTGCTTTAAAGCATGCAAGCCATGCCGGATGTAAAGGTATTGCCGGAGGGGTTGCCCCCAGGCCCCTTCAAACGCACTGAGGGGGTCTCCCACCACCCCCGCCATGTAGACTTCGGTGCGGTTGCAGGTGCTGAGGATCATCACCTCACGGGCATGTTTCTGCAGGTGTTCCAGCATCAGGGGGAACTCTTCAGGCCTGAGGGCAATGCGTTCCCGGATGCTGAGTGGGGCCGTTTTGTGGTTGACACCCACCACCACAAAATTCAGCAGGGGTTCTGAAACCATCCCCAGATTGTCCTGAATGGTTTCCTTGAGGTCCATCAGGGCATTCTCACGCGCAGGGCTGGGCAGGGTGATGGCCTGTGCCCGTTCCTGGCTCCATTGCTGGACTTTCTGAGAAAAATCATTGGGAATGGCAGCCTCAAAAACCTGCTTGAGGGAAAGGGTCAGCATGGGAAGTTCTGTCCCACTGGAAAACGCCACCGTGACATCCCCTTTGCGCCACACGGCCCCTGAACGCAAGTTTCCATGTTCTGGGCGGGAAGCATGCAGGCAGAAGGTGCCCTGCTCTGCCGCCACCTCGGCCACCAGATCGTTGACCGCTTCCACATCGGTGCAGGCAAAGACCAGACGCTGGCCCAGCACATCCTGGGGTTCAAAAGCACGCCGCACCCTCTGGACGGGCAACTGGGCAAATTCAGGCAGAAATTCGGGAGACACCACGGTCACATGGGCTCCCGATTCCAGCACACTTCTGGTTTTGCGCAGCCCCACCTTGCCTGCGCCGACCACCAGCACATCTTGGTTTTTGAGGTCCAGGAACAGGGGGTACAGCTTCATACCCAAAAGTATAACGGCTTTGGTCTGACACAAATGGGAATTTTGTCCTGACAAAAGCCCTGTGGTGTCTTACAATTCCTGCTTTTTTCTTTCCGTCAACTTTCCAGCAATGCGGCTTTCACAGCCCCCACCAGGGACAGCAGGCTGGGGGTCTCTGCCATTTTTGCCACACTGAAACCCGCTGCCAGAGCAGCTTTGTGCGTCTGGGGTCCCATGGTGACGGCTGGAATGTCGGTGCCAAGCTGGCTGGCACAGGCCCGGGCAGCACTTCCTGAGGCCAGGGTGATCACTTCTGCATCTTTCAGGCGCTCACGCTGTTCCTCAGAGAGTTCTGAAGGCAGGGTCTGGTAGGCCTCCACCGTGTGCACCTCCATGCCCCTGTGGGTGAGGGCTTCATGGAGGTCTGCCTCGGCGATGCTGCTGGCAAAGTGCAACAGGGGTTGCTGTCCACTGGCAGGCACCTCATTTCCCAGGTGCACCCCTCCTGCTCTGGAAGGCATGAAATCGGCCCTGAGGCCATAACGGGCCAGTTCTCTGGCTGTGGAAGGTCCCACCACGGCCAGCTTGACCCCTGCAAAAGCACGGGCATCCAGACCCAGTTCATCCAGGGCCTTCATGGCAGCCTGAATGCCCTGCTGGCTGGTGAACAGCACCCACTCAAACCGGGAGATGTGCCGCAAGGCTTCTTGCAGTGCCTCAGGTTCTGAGGTCTGCTCAAAGCGGATCAGGGGCACCTCGATCACAATGGCCCCTTCCTGCCTGAGCAGGTTCCCCAGTTCGCTGCCGCCCTCCCGTGTGCGGGTGACGGCCACTTTGCGGCCCCACAAAGGGCGGGAGTCAAACCACTTGAGGGTGTTGCGGTAGCGCACCACCTCTCCCACCACCGTGACCGCAGGCGCCCCAATGCCGGCTTCCTGCACCTTCTGCACGATGTTCTCCAGGGTGCCTTCCACCACCTTCTGTTGCTGGGTGGTGCCCCACTGGATGGTGGCTGCTGGCGTGTCTTTGCTCTTGCCGATTTCCAGAAGGCGTTCCACAATCCTGGGCAGGGTTTTGACGCCCATCAGGAAGATCAGGGTGTCGATGTCATTGAAAGCCTGATACTTGAGTTTCTCAGCATCCCGAAGCATTTCATTGCCCGTCAGCACTGCAAAACTGCTGCCTGCTTCCCGGTGGGTGACGGGAATGCCCGCATAGGCAGGCACCGCGATGGCACTGGTGATGCCCGGAATCACTTCAAAGGGCACCCCTGCAGCAATGCAGGCTTCCGCTTCCTCGCCACCCCGTCCAAACACAAACACATCTCCACCCTTGAGGCGAATCACCCGTTTGTCCTGCAGGGCTTTTTCCACCATCAACAGGCTGATCTCCTGCTGGGACATGTATTCAGAGAAGCCCTTTTTGCCAACGAAGATGTGTTCTGCATGGGCACAAAAACGCAGAATTTCAGGATTGGCCAGATGATCGTACAGAACCACATCTGCCCGTTCCAGCGCAAACTTGGCTTTTAAAGTGAGCAAACCCAGGTCTCCAGGACCTGCACCAATCAGGGAAACAAAACCGGCCACGACAACAGGTTACCTCATTGACCTGCTGTGGGCAGAACGGACGGATGTACAGATCCGCCAGCAAACCAGGCTCAACGTTCGGATTCGGTTGCTGGAGAAGGGTTAAAACGGTGTCCTGTGCCCCGCACGGTTTCCAGGTGGTTGCGGCCCAGTTTCTTGCGCAGGGCCACCACCATCACATCCACCACCCGTTCCACCCCATCAAACTGGGGACCCCACACGTGTTCCAGCAGCTCTTCGCGTGAAAACACTGCAACAGGGATTGTCGCCCATTGTCTTCGACGACCAGCACCCGCTGCACATTCTCCGGCGATATCACAGCAGCATTGTACCTGCAAAACCTCATGCCTGCTGTCCATTTTTGCAACAGGTTGATACCTGCGCGGAGGCACACAAAAAAGCAGGCCTCATCAGAGGCCTGCCCGGTCAAGATTGAATTTACTCTTCGCTGGCAGGAGCTTCAGCGGTTTCAGCAGTTTCAGGCTGGGCTTCTTCCTGAGCAGTTTCAGGCTGGGCTTCTTCCTGAGCAGCTTCGGCTGAGGCTTCTTCCTGAGCAGGAGCAGCCTCAGCCACAGGTGCAGCTTTCTCGAAGTTGGCAATGGCCTGGGCCACAGCCTTGTCGCGGCGCACGCTGGCTTTGAAGCCTTCCAGGCCGCTGGAACCGAGCTGGTTCAACAGTTCCTGCACGGTGGTGCGGTTCTGCTGGGCGAAAGCCACCAGGCTGCCGTTCAGCTCATCGCGGGTCAAATCAATGTTGAGGTCCTCAACCAGTTGCTCAAGGGCCAGTTCGCGGCGCACGCGCTCCATGGCGTTCTTTTCCAGATCGGCCACGAAGTCATCGAATTTGCCCTGCTCGGTCATGAACTTCTCGTACTCTTCGAATTTCACGCCCTGGCGTTGCAGGTCGCTCTTGATTTCGCTGAGCATGGTTTCTTTGCGGCGCTTGACCAGTGCGGAGGGCACGTTCACTTCCATGCCGTCGGCCAGCTTCTGGGCAAACTCTTCGCGCTGGGCCAGCTTGCCTTCCTGTTCTGCACGGGTGGCAAGGTCGCGGCCAATGGCTTCACGCAGCAGTTCCAGGGTGTCAAATTTGAAGGTCTTGGCGAACTCATCGTTCAGTTCGGGCAGGTTCTTCTTCTTGATTTCCTTGATTTTCACCTGCACAGACTGGGCTTCGTGCTTGTGGTCACCGTGGTCCACTTCGGGGGTTTCGATGGTGACTTCTTCGCCAGCTTTTTTGCCCAGCAGAGCGGTTTTGATGTGCTCTTCGGCGGTGTCGAGGTAAACGGGGTAGCTGCCGCCCTCTTCGCCCTGCTCCTCGATGATCAGCATGTCGCCTTCTGCAGACGGACGCTCCACGCTTTCAAAGGTGGCGTTGCGCTCGGCAAGGTCGCCCAGGGTCTTGACCACGATCTCATCGGTGATTTCGGGAGCAGCAGAGGCCAGCTCGAAGGAACGCCACTCGGGGAGTTTCACTTCGGGGTACTTCTCGGCCTTCACGGTGAAGTTGAAGTCCTGGCCCTCGGTGAGGTCCTCGGGGTGAATTTCAGCATCCACAATGGCCAGCTTGAGTTCCTGCAGGGCCTTGGGGTAGTGGTTTTGCAGCAGCTGGTCGCGGACTTCGTTGTCCACGTAGTCCTGACCCACGCGCTTGATGACCACCGTCTTGGGCGCTTTGCCGGGACGGAAGCCAGGGACTTTCACCTGTTTGGTCAAAGAACCAATCACTGCATTGTAAGCGGTGTTGACTTCCTTTGCGGAGACGGTGACTTTAAACTCTACCTGGTTGCCTTCGTTCTTGATCAGTTCAGCCATAATGCTCCTGCCCAAAGTGGGGTATATACGCAAAAACGACCCCTTGGGGTCGCTTGGAAGTTGTCTTTGTTGGAAAACGCGCACTTATGCTTACCTGTATACCCTGGTGCGAGGAAAGGGACTTGAACCCTCACATCTTTCGATACTAGATCCTAAGTCTAGCGCGTCTACCAATTCCGCCATCCTCGCGAGCCTTGACGGTAAAAATGGGGTGGAATATGGGATTTGAACCCACGACCTTCGGTGCCACAAACCGACGCTCTAACCGGCTGAGCTAATCCCACCATGACCCGCTGCCCGTCATGATTGCCTTTGACAGCGTGATATATACTAGTCGCTTTCAGCAAGGGTGTCAATAGCAAGAGGGAAAATACGCCAGTGGCGCAGAAATTTCCGCTCTGGTAAGCCAGATTGCTCAGGGTGAACATCTGGCGACTGGGGCCTGCGGATCCGTTGCACACCTCTGGTGCCTGGGTTTTGCACCCTCCTCATGCCCGGTGATCCCAGGAAACAATCAAAGCATGAAGCTTGCTGGACGGATTTCTTGAGGCCCTGACCTCCGTCTTCCCACTCTCGGCATATACTGGTGACAATGAGCCGGCAAGCCATCCGCGACCTCCTCACCTCCCAGGCCGAGGATTACCTGAAAACCATCTATCAACTGGCCCGTGGGGGCAAAGTCACCACCCAGAGCCTGGCAGATGCCCTGGGGGTCACGCCCGCCAGCGTCAGTGGCATGCTGAGAAAACTTGCAGACCTCTCGCTGGTGGAACACACCCCTTATTACGGAGCCCTGCTCACTGAAAATGGCCAGAAGGTGGCGCTGGAAATCCTCAGACACCACCGGCTGCTGGAACTGTACCTGACCCAGGCGCTGGGTTTTTCCTGGGACGAGGTGCACGAAGAAGCCGACCGGCTGGAGCATGTCATCAGCGAGGCTTTTGAGGCCCGCATCAGTGCCCTGCTGGGAGATCCCCATTTCGATCCGCATGGGCATCCCATTCCCCGGCTGGATGGCAGCATGCCTGAACACGCTGCAGATGTGCTGACCGAAGCCCTGGTGGAAGAACAGGTGACCATTTCGCGGGTGCACGATGGGGACCCTGAGTTCCTGCGGTACCTCTCTGAGCTGGGTCTGATTCCTGGAGTGGTTTTGAAGGTCCTGAAGAAAGATCCCCATGGAGGAACCCTCAGCATTCAGGTGGAAGAACAGGCACACGTGCTGTCTCTGACAGCAGCCCAGAAGATCTGGGTGTTGCCTAGACATGCAAACAAAAGTTAGACTTTTGTAACCTTTCGTTAAAGATCACAGGCCAGATTTTTGCCGTGCTGGTCAAAGATGCATATTTTTAAATTTTTTTCAGTATCGACAGCAAAGCACAGGCAGCAAGAAAACCTTAATATGGTGTCAATTCACACCGATATTCTCACTCCTGAGGTCGCCAGGGCTCCAACCCTGGCACATTTTTTTGCAGTTTTCTTCTGGTGGTGCGCCTTTCTCAAATCAAACTTCAAATCAATTCCATCCATCCTGGGACAGGCCACCCGGTGCATCCGGAATCCCTTTTGGCCCACCTTTCTGACAGAGAACTGTTTAATGTTGTACCACATTTTCTCCAGCATTGTGCACAGCCGTCACAGACAAGCATTAAAATTCCACCACAGCACACCAAAGGTCTGCACGACCCTCACAAATTAGATCTAAAATCCATATACAATTGGGGCATGCATCCGAAGAGCATCAACCTGGAATCCATGAGTCCTGCCCTGATCGAGGGGGCAGATGTCTGCGTGCAGTGCGGACTGTGCCTCTCTGTCTGCCCCACCTACCAGCAGACCGGTGAAGAAATTCAAAGCCCCCGTGGGCGGGTCATGCTGTACAAGGCAGCCGCGCAGGGCCTCACCGATGAACTGGATGTGGTGCTCGAAGCTGCTTACGACTGCCTGGATTGTCGGGCCTGCCAGACCATTTGCCCATCAGGTGTGAAACCTGGAGAATTGGCCCTGGACACCCGCGTGGCGCTGCAAGAAGGCAAACCCGCCAACCTGGCCCAGCAGGCCATGCTGGAGGTCTTCAAATACCCCATCCTCTTTGATGTGGGCAACGCTGGCGTGCGCCTGTACCAGAAATCCGGTCTGCAGAAAGCCATCCGTGGCTCCGGGGTGCTGCGTGGCATGGCCCGCAAACACGGTGGACTGTGGGCAAAACTGCACCTCTTTGAAGGCCTGATTCCCTCCCGTGAAGTGGCTCCCGCCATTCGCCTGAGAACCCCTTACATCACCCAGCACCAGGGCGACTACCGCGGCACCGTGGCCTTCTTCCTGGGTTGCGTGATGAACGCCGTGTTCAGCGAAGCTTCCAGTGCTTCCATCGACATCCTGGCCAGAAACGGCTTTGATGTGATCCTGCTGCGGGAAACCACCTGCTGCGGTGCCCCACACATCGAAGAAGGAGATTTCAACGGTTACCGTCAGGTGTCCCTGCGCAATGCCAAACTGTACGGCACGCTGGCCGTGGATGCCATTGTCACCGACTGTGCAGCCTGCGGTGCAGAACTCAAGAAAATGCACAAGCACTTCAAGGACGATCCCGAATTCGGGGGCCTCACCAGCAACATCAGCAGCAAAACACAGGCCCTCAGTGAATTCCTCAAAAAAGTGGGCCTGCGTGATTTGCCAGAGGACCTGGACATGGACCGCCGCAAGGTGACCTATCAGGATGCCTGCCACCTCTGCCACGCCCAGGGGGTGTGCAACCAGCCCAGAGACATCCTAAAACAGAACCCCATTCTGGATTACCAGGAAATGCAAAACGCCAGCGACTGCTGTGGAAGTGCAGGCATTTACAACATCACCCACACCGAGACCAGCATGGAGCAGCTCGACAAGAAGATGGAGCGCATCCGGGCCACTGGCGCAGAAGTCATCACCGTGGAGAACCCCGGCTGCCTGCTGCAACTGGATTACGGCACCCGTGAATTCGAGGTGGCTGCAGAAGTCAAACACACCGCCATTCTGCTGAAAGAAGCCTATCAGGAAGCAGACCGCCGCAAGACCATCAAAGGCTGAGGGGAACCCATGAAAGCAAAAGCCAAAGTGCGTGAACTGACCGGTTACCTGAGAGAACTGCAGGTTGCCGTGGGCGAAAAGCTGCGTGTGGAACTGCCCGATCGTCTGCTGTTCCGTTATGACGCACTGCTGCAAGGCGAAGTTCCTCTGGCCGTGGTGATGGCCGAAACCACCGAAGATGTGGTCAGGACCCTCAAAATCTGCGACCACCACAACCTCCCGGTGATCCCCAGGGGCGGAGCTTCAGGACTTTCTGGAGGAGTGGTTCCCATCAAACCCAGTGTGGTGATCTCCACCACCCGCATGAAAAATGTGCAGATTGACCAGGAGAACATGATTGCCACTGTGCAACCTGGTGTGATCAACCAGGAGTTGCAGGATGCCCTGAAACCCCTGGGCCTGTATTACCCTCCGGATCCCCAGTCGGGCAGGCAGGCCACCATTGGCGGCAACATCGGAGAAAACGCTGGAGGTCCGATGTGTCTCAAAAAGGGTGTCACTGGAGATTACGTGCTGGAACTGGAATTTGTCACCATGCAGGGCGATGTGTACCGCATGGACCGCTCAGGCGTGGACCTTCCGGGTCTGCTGATTGGTTCTGAAGGCACCCTGGCCTTCGTCACCGAAGCAAAACTCAAACTGGCCGTGCTGCCCAGATACACCCAGACCGCACGGGCCATCTTCAACACCCTGGAAGACGCTGGAAAAGCAGTGGCCCTGATCACCGCCCGTGGCCTCACTCCAGCCAAACTGGAACTGATGGACAAAGCCAGCATCAACGCCGTGGAAGACGCCTTCCATCTGGGCCTCCCCCGCGAAGCCGAAGCCGTGCTGGTCTGCGACACCGACGGAAACGACCTGGCTGTTGTCAGCGCAGAAATCCAGGCGGTCAAACAGGCCTTTGATGATGCCGGAGCCACCTCCAGCCAGATTGCCCAGAACGACAGAGAAGCCGAAGCCCTCTGGAAAGCCCGCAAAAGCATCTCCCCCAGCCTGGGCCGCATCCGTCCCCAGCGCATGAACGAGGACATCGTGGTGCCGCGCAGCAAACTGCCCGTGGTGATGCGAGAAATCCGCGCCCTGGGAGACGCTTCTCCTTTTCCTCTGGCCATCTTTGGGCATGCCGGAGACGGCAACCTGCATCCCAACATCCTCTACAGCAAACAAACCGATTCCTGGGATGAGGTGGACCACCTGGCCCACGAAATCGCACGGGTGGCCATCAAATATGGTGGAGTGCTCTCTGGAGAACACGGCATTGGATTGGCCAAAAAGCCCTTCATGCTGGAAGCCACACCCAGGGCCACCCTGGAAGCCTACTGGGCTGTCAAACACACCCTGGACCCCAAAAACCTGATGAATCCGGGCAAAGTGCTTCCTGAACTGGCCAGCAACTGACCCCTCTGGCATCCCAGGCACCCTTTGCAAGATGGGGTGCCTGTTTTCTTCTGGCTTGCAGTGATGGTTTCCCCTTGGAAGTCCCTGAACCAGACCAGTATGATCAAAAAGAATTGAGGCCAAAATGAAACAGATCCCTGCCATTGCCACTGTCCTGTTGTTTTCCCTGCTGAGCACCGGTCAGGCCCAGAAATGGAAGCTGCTGAATCCCAGTCCAGATGGACCTGCCTCGGCTTACGCCTACACAGACACCGGGCAGAAAGCCTACGCCGAATGGGGAAGGTACAAAGGCCAGCTGGGCACGGCATTTTTTCTGGTCAACACCATCCACCGGGTGCGCACTGGCATTCAGGGAAACTGCCGCATTTACACCTACCTGGGCAAGATGAACAATGCCTATGTGCTGAAAACCGACTTTTACATTCTCAACCTGAACAAAGTTGAACCCAGCCTGAGCACTTTCATGCCTGACCTGCAATATTCCTTCACCCGCGAAGAAGCTGCTCAAACTTCCCTGTTGTGCCAGCAAGGCAAGCTCACCGAAAGCAACACCATCTACATTCCAGCCGATTCCCCTTACTTCGAGGTGGCCCCTCCCGGCGAAGGCCTGGCTTTTGAGATCAAGCTGGATTTGTTCAACAACATCCTGATCAAACTGCTGTGATTCACCTGAGGTGAGCAAACTGCTGCACCCCGGTTGTCTGCTGGCAAAGCCCCAATGTGCACCCACAAACAACCCCTAAGCAACCTCTAGGGAATTACCCTAAAGCCATGGATGTCGTGACGGTGGTTTTGCTGGTGATCAATCTTTTGTTGTGGCCTGCTCTGGGCTACCTGGCCCTCAGGACCGCCAGAAAAGACCCCGAAATCGAGCAACTTGAACGCCAGCTCAAAACTTTCACCCACCACCGGGAAAACCTGACCAATCCTTTTCAGGACGCCGCCTGATTTTTGCTGGCTTCTGGATCCCTCAAAACCCCAACTGCACCAGACATCTGGTGCAGTTTCTTTTGCTTCACTCATTCCTGGGCAGAAGACAGGGCATTTTTCAACACTTCTGCAGTTGGTTCTGCAGTTTGCTCCACAACTTCCGTGGCCCGCAGAAACGCCAGCACCCGATGGCGCGGCGAAGCATGGGCCAGCAAATACCAGGCCCGATCGTGCTTGATGCTGCGGGCTTCCAGGAGCTCAAACAACTGGTAGCCATACTCGTCTTGCAACCCATAAGACTCAATGAAGTCCTGCAGCTGGGAAATGATGGGATCCTGGACCAGAAAATTGGGAAAGCCCAGCAGGGTCTCTCCTTTAAACCAGGCATACTCCTGCCAGATTGAACCGTGCTCCCAGAGATGGTTTCTTTTCTCCCATCCCAGACGTTGATAGCACAATTCATTGAGTTCCTGATCCTGCAACTCGTGGTATTTCACACATTTACAATACAAAAATCTGGCGAGCAGAGAAACAGCTCCGGGTCTGGTACAATGACGCCCACTCAAACCTGACTTCACCACCTCAAAGAGGAGCATTTCCATGAACAATCTGCAAGACCACAACGCAAAGCTCAAATGTCTGGTTTCAAATGACGATGGGATTTTCTCTCCAGGCATCAAGGCACTGGCCCAATCCCTCACAGAAATTGCAGAAGTCTGCGTGGTGGCCCCAGATGTGGAACAGTCTGCTGTGGGCCACGGCATCACCATCCGCAGACCTTTGCGCTTCAAACACACTGCAGCCGCAGGATTCGGAGAAATTCCTGCTTATCGGGTGGATGGCACCCCCACCGACTGCGTGGTGCTGGGAACCCGCATCCTGCAAAAACCCGATGTGGTGGTCAGTGGCATCAACCTGGGGTACAACCTGGGCAACGACCTCACCCACTCAGGCACGGTTTCTGCTGCTCTGGAAGGCATGATTCTGGGCATTCCCAGCATCGCTTTTTCCCAGGCTCCCAATGAGCAGGGAGAATACAATTTTGAGCATGCTGTTTCATACGTTCCAGGGATTGTGCAATGGGTGCATCAGCATGGGCTTCCAGCCAGAACCCTCATCAATGTCAATTTCCCACCAGGCAAACCCCGTGGCATCAAGATCACTTTCCTCAGCGACTACAAGTTTGAAGACGAACTCATCAAACGCCAGGATCCTGAAGGCCGGGATTACTACTGGGTGGCCGGAACCCCCAGATCCACAGTGTTTGAAGAGGGATCAGATGAGTGGGCTGTCCGTGAAGGTTACATCAGCGTGACTCCAGTGCGCTTTGACCTGAACCACCAGGAATTCATGACCCAGATGCAGGATCTGGAAGATTGATCTGGATGTCCACCACACTGAGGTCCTCCAGATAGGTGGCCTGCACCTCCAACCTTTCTCCCAGCAACACCCTGGGCAACCAGTGCCTGGCATCTGCCCACATGTGATCAAAGGGAATCCGGTCCAGATGAAACCATTCGGGCCGGATTTCGACTGTTTCTGTGGGCTCCCCTTCAAAGCAGTTGAGGACAAAAAGCTGCACCCGCATGTCCCAGTTTTCACGGGTGGGAAACAAAAAAATCACCTGTCCCTGATGCTCCAGGGCCTCAGGATCACCGATCAGACCGCTTTCTTCTTGCAGTTCTCTGAGGGCCGCCTGTTCTGGAATTTCACCAGGTTCGATGCCGCCTCCCAGTCCCACAATGTTGCCTTTGCCAAAACCGGTCTTTTTGTGGCCCAGCAGCACTTCAATTGCTCTGGATGAATCTGTTCTGACTGGAAAACACAGCACCACTTCACGCATGAAGGTATTATGCCTTTTGCAGGGTCAACATCAAAAGGATCAAAAACAAAAAACCCACCTCAAAAGGTGGGGGAAAAAACGAAACCCGGACATTGCTGTCCGGGGTCAGTTTTGATTGGATGGCAAGAAGAAGAAGCTCTAGAGGACGATCCTTA
>NZ_BMOD01000045.1 GCF_014646895.1 Deinococcus roseus | reverse complement strand
ATCAGGTTTTTACCCTGGGTGAATTGCTTGCCACACCACTTCATGCCCTGAGGGGTGCGTGATCATCACAGCGGACTACCCAGGATTGAAATACAGCTCGAATTGCAAACTCCGGAGTTCAGGGGTCAACAATTGCTTTCGGTGTTCCTCAAAATGATGCAGCCAGGATTGCCACACCGCTTCAGGAACATTCTGAGGTCGCTGGGTCCCTGGCTTCTTCTTGCTCTGCAGGGAGGTGATGCCCAGTTGCAAGAGGCGGATCAGGTCTGTGTTGATGTGCTGATGTCCTTTTGCCACGGCTGAGTCCATTTCCCTCACGAAATCCTCGCCCAGAAGGTCTTGCAGTGCTTCGCGGATGCGCCGGAAATGGAGCAGGTCATCCGTGGGCAGCGACTGTCCTGAGCCCTGAAGGGTCACTTGCAACCCCTGATAGGAGGTCAAATGAGGTTTGAGGCGGATCACCTGATGCGTTCTGGGTTTCTGGAAGCTGGGATTTGGTTTTGAACCAGGAGAGGTGGCAACAGGGGTTTTCACGGCTGGTAGTCCAGCATCTGGTGCGGGATGATGGAGGTGTTTGCACAATCCTGGTGTGGCCCTGAGGTGCCCGGAGGGACGTCCCAGTGAGAACAGGTACAGTTCATGCAGTGCTCTGGAGACTGCCACGAAAAGCAGTTTTCCAAGCAGTGGGTTGAGGACAGGATAGTTGTCTTCGCTGGTGTCATACACCAGAACGGCTTCGAATTCCATGCCCTTCGAGACGGCTGCAGGAAGCACACTGAGGATGGAATCCTGAGTCTGGGTTCCCGCAGGAGGGTTGTTGTCGAGTTGCAAGTTGTGATGCACCTTCTGGCCGCTGAGCCAGGTGCTGAGGTTCTGGGCCTGTTTGCGGTCACGGGTGAGCACTGCAATGTTTTTCCTGCCCTGGTGGGCCAGGTGATGCAAAGTGTCCAGCATGGACTTGAGCAGCAAATCCAGTTGATCAGATTGGTGAAGCACGGGTTTCTGACCATGACGGGCCACCGGAACTGCCTTGAGGGCATGCTGACCGCGCACCACCTGCTGCACTGCATTGCCAAACAGCACAATCTCATGTGTGCTGCGGTAATTCTGGGTGATTTTCTCACTGATGGCTGAAGGTCCCATCACCTCTTTGATGGCGCTCCAGTCGTCCAGACCCCGGTGCGCAAAAATGTTTTGTGCCGTGTCACCCACAATGGTGAAAGAACCTTCGGTGTTGTGCTGGCGCAGGAGGGCCAGTTGTAGTGGGGTGAAGTCCTGGGCCTCATCGATGATGATGTGCCGGTAAGTGGGTTCTGCTTTGCCTTTCAGGCTCAGGTAAAGCGCATATAGTGGAGCCACGTCGGTCATGTCCAGCTGCAAGCGTTCTTCCTGCTCTTTTTCACCTGCATCCTCCGGGTTCTTGTTCCGGGTTTTTCTGGCAGGTTCCTGCTGTAGTGCGGAGAGTTCCCAGATTTCCAGCAGTCCCTGGTCCACCTGAAAGAGCGTGCGTGGCTCAAAGAGCTCCTGGTAGAACGCCATCAGGTTGAACCTGCGGTAAAGGCGGCCAAAATGGATGTTGATCCGGGCTGACATGGCCTGAATGTAACGGCGGTCTTCGTGGTCCCTTGGCGTCCAGAACCGTTGTTCGTGCAGTTCCAGAAAATGATTTTGAAGGTTTTGCAGAAATTGCTGTCTCCGTTCGGTGTACCCACTGTGCATTTCAAATGCACTTGAAAGCGCCTTTCTCACCTGCTGGGGTTTGAAGGTCACTTTCACTTTCTGTACGCCAAGTTGTTCTTCGAGCACCACATCATCTTCTGGGAGTTGCACCCGGGCATAAAGGTTCTGGGTGTACCGTTCAATCAATTCCAGGAATTTGAGTGAATTTTTCACCGTGGCTGCCTGCCACACCTGTTGCTGATGAGGGCTGGTCTGCGCCTCCAGAAAACCCTCAAAGTGGCTGTCCTCCAGACTGTAATCCTCAGGGTTGAACTCCACCCCGGAATCGTTGTTGAATTGCTGAAACACCCAGTCAAAAAACGTGATCTGCTGCACCCCTTTGACCCCCAGGGCGGGCAGCAGATCACGAACATGATGCAGGAACCGGCGACTGGGTGCCAGCACCAGCACATCGTCTGGCGTCAGGTTGTGGCCTGTTTCATCAAAAAGCAGGTAGGCGAGACGGTGGAAAGCCACTGAGGTTTTGCCACTTCCAGCCACCCCATGCAGGACCAGAGAGACATTCAAAGGAGCACGGATGATGCGGTCCTGATCGATCTGGATGGTTTCCACAATGTCCTGCAGGCCCGGATTTCCCCGCTGTTGAAGCTTGCGGATCAGGAAAGAGTCCTGGTTGGTTGGGGCGCGAGTGGCACCTTTTCGGTAATCTGCCTCGTCTTTGATGAAATGAATGTCGTGAAGACTCAGCTCAAAACGCCGCTTCAGCAACAGCTGCACCTGATGGGTTTTGTTTCGGGCAGGCACATGGTAACTTTGCTTCTGGCTGTTTCCCTGAATGAACAGGGAATACACTGGAGACTGCCAGCTGAGCACCGTGATGTGAGGCAACTGGATGTGGGTTCTCCCAAAATAATAGTTCTGCTTTTTTCCACTGCTGTCCAGAAATTCAAGGCGGGCAAAGTAGGGTTTGTATTGATTGTCTTCCAGACTCTTCAGGGTATCTTCGCGGATGTTGCGGTTGATGGACCGATTGGTCCAGAGGTTGCCGCCACCCTCCATGTATCCATTGCGCTGCGCTTCAATGTCCTGTTCGATCAGCAGAGCAGTTTCACGAAGGGTTTGTTTTTCCTGACGGTATTCTGGGTGCTCCTCGGGATTCATTGCTCCCCCCTGGCCATCTCAGGCCTGCAGCCTGCTGGAAAGAGCTTCAAACTGTTCCTGGCTGATTTTTCCGCTGTCCAGCATGCGCAGCAGCATCATCAGATCAGGTGTTGATTCTGGGGTTGTGGGGGGTCGCTCTGCCTGAGGTGCAGTTTTCCACTGGAAGTGATTCAGAAAGCCTTTCAGACTGTTGAACTGAGTGTCGTTTTGCACGATCAGGATGCTGGTCTGTTCCAGCAAAGGTACATCCACAAAAAGGTTGGTGGGCAGGCTCTTGTTTTTTTGTTGAACCGCGAAGACCAGCAGTTCTTTGATGGTGTTGGGGTCCTGTCCTGGCTTTGGCAGGGGTTTGCCGCGTTTCAAATGAAGATCCTCGATGTCATCGTAGTAAAACGAGTGCTGTACCGTTTTCCCAAATCCACCTGCAGCCACCAGCCCGGCTTTGACCACCAGGATGCGTTCGGTTGTGAAGGCCAGACCGATGCCCATGTTGGTTTCGGATTCCAGGACCAGTTGTTCGTTGCCTTTGAGGGACTGGTTCACCAGGTTTCCCAGCCCTCCGGTCAGTTTGCTGGTGCTGTACTGGGCCTTTGAGGCTCTGGGGGTGACACTGCCCGCTTCACGGCTGACTTCGGTGGATTCCTGGGGTTTGACGGTTTTGAACAGGTGGTCCTGAATTTTCTCCCCGCAGTGGAAGCAGTAGACCTGATAGCGGCTGTTGGTCTTCTGGCAGTGGTGGCAGGTGCACTTGATTTCATCGGGCAAGGACATGTGGAGGGTCTGGCTGGCCCTGGGGTGCTGGCAGTTGGGGCACTGCTCATGCTGGTCGGCCACAAAAGCACTGCATTTTTCACACTTGGCACCCGGATGGGGGTAGAGCCGGTAGTGCTGGTCGAGGCCCTGAAGATGCTCCTGCCGCACCAGACCCTGGTAGGTGCTGGACTGATGCCACTCCTGCAGGGCTTTGGCACGGATCACCGGGTAAGGGTGGGTCATTTCCAGCACCCCAGACATCAGGTTGTAGACCTTGCCACTGAAGGTGTCACTGATGCTGCTGAACTCCTCTCCCTGCTTCATGAAGGCTTCCAGGTTGAAATGGTCCGGGTCCACCCAGCCACCAGCGAGTTTGAGCAGGGTCTGGACTCCGAGTTCAGGCGAACCGGTCACCAGGGCAGCGGCCCGGTCTGCGGTGAATTCGGCCACCCTGGACCAGTGCATGAGTCCCAGCATCAGGGCCTGCTGCAATCCCTGCTGGAACAGGATGCCGATCCCAGGAATGAGGTTGATGGCACCGGAGGTCAGAACCTGCATCATGGACTGGTAGAGCACATGTCCGCTTTTGATGTGACCAAGCTCGTGAGCAATCACCCACTGGATTTCACGGCTGCTCATGACGTGCAGCAGATCGGCGTGCAACACCACGTAAGGCTTGTTGCTTCCTGTGGCGTAAGCGTTGATGCCGGGTCTGTTGCTGATGAAGAGCTCAGGTTCAGGAATGTCCAGGGCCCTGACGGTTTCCTGGAACACCCGATACAGTTGCGGATGCTGGAAGGGACCCACCCGGATGTGATTGGCCAGATCCATCAGGTACCCCTGACGTTCGAACATGGCTCCTGAAAGGGCCTTGAACATCGTGTCAAACCCTTTGACGTTGCGTGCGGTGCTGAGCAGTCGGCGGTCATCTGGGTGCTCGTAGTGGTGGGATTGCAGGCCTGGAAAGTCCTGAATGGGATGCTGGGTGTTCCATTGGGCCTGGGAGAGTCGGTGGGTCATGAGCAGGAACCTTTCACGAAGCGAGTTTGATTTGATTGAACCACCTGCGTGCGTCAGGAAGTGTCGCAGGGATGTGTGGGCTGATCCCAGCTTACTGGATGCATATCGTATGTCTGGTGATGAATTTTGAAGAAACCGGGAATTTGACGAAGCAAAACATCAACAGAGAAAAGGAAAGGGTGCAAATCAAAGCATATTGCCACAGAAAGTTACAAATTTTTGACAATACACGGGTTCTCTGACAATTCAAAGACCACGCGTCGTTATGTGTCGCTCAACAGTTGTATGCTGAAAGCACAAAAGCAAGAGGCCGCCACAAGTTCAGCTGTTCCGTTTTCCATGAAAAGGTGACCATGACCCTGTCCGCAGTTCCGTCCACCATCCACCTCACTTCTTTGCAGACAGCCAACACCTCAGGATTTGCGAGGTGCACAGATCTGCTGAAAACAGACTTCGGGGGTGAAGTCTCCAGACACTGGCACCTGCGAGAAGCAAATCAGCTGGCTCAAGCCCAGTTCGATCAGGCAAAGCGCCTGCTGAACCTGTGGCAGGCCCATCAGGAAGGACTGTCCGGTGTGGATCTGGCGCTTGAGGAACACCGTCTGGTGGTGGTTCCACAGGCCCTGTTGCCCATCTTGCAAAAAGCAGACCTGAGAACCCTTCACCAGCAGGCCACCCGGCGCAAGGGTGAGCTGGATCAGATGCAATCCCGCTTGAGCCAGCTCACTGCAATCATTGAGGAACACGAGAGGGTGTTGCAATCGCTGACCCGCTGGATGGTTTTGCAAGAGGAGCTGAAAGAGCAGGGCATCGGTCACCGTATGAAGCTGCTCTTGCCCCAGTACAGGGCCGAGCACCAGCGCAAACAGGCAGAAATGAAAACCCTGGAACAGGGCCTGAGGCTGGTCATGGAAATTCTCGGGGCCACCACCGTGCAACAGGGATGGAAGACGTGCCACTCCAGATTGCAAATCACGCGGCAGGAGAAAGAAACCCTGCACCATGAGCGGCTCACCATGCGCCTCACCCCTGAGGAGCAACAGGTGCTGAAGTTTCACCGGTCTCAATGTGAACTTTATCAGGTGGCTTTTGAGGCCAGAGAAGCCCTGGAAAGGCACGACGCCCTGCTCAGGGACATTCAGCAGAAATTTCCACACATCAGCTCCCTGACTCAGGCACAGCAGGAGTTCAGCGCCGCCAGAGATCAGGTGGCTGGTCTTGCTGTGGCCCTGAAGTTGCTGGACCCGCCCAACCAACAAAAAGGGTTTGCAGCCCCCGTTTTCCCCAAAACGCAACACAGTTTGCATGTTTTCTTGCAGGTGGAGTCAGCGCGGGAAGACACCCCCGCATTGACAACGGAGACAAATGACTCAGTGGCCCTGCAGCAACAGCTGCTGGAGGTGCTTGTCATGCGTCTGACTTTGCTGACCCAGCAGGATCAACACCAGAAAACAGAAACGGTCCAGTTGCAAGCTGTGACCGATTTGGCTGTGCTGGGCACCGAATCAGAGGAAGTCCACACAGAAACAGGCACCCTTGAAGTCGAGGCACTGGGCCTGGCTTCTGATGAACTTTTGTCTGCTGCTCCTTCGGCACAACTGGACCTTGATCCGGTGTTTCTGGATCCGTCAGAAGGACAGAGTCTGACATTTACAGAACAGGTCGAGTCATCAGATGACCATTTGCTGGACGAGGCTTTTCTTCAGCCTGTGCAGCTCTTTGAACACGTGCAGCCTGCTCCTCAGGTAAAAACGCCTGTCTCCTCTCATCAGCCTGGCCTGTGGGACAGCGAAGCATTCACTTCCCTCCCGGCCCTCTTTTTTGAAGTTGAAGAGGTGGAGGACACTGCCCTGTTCTCAGAAGACCTTTCCTTCACCGAAAGCCCCGTACCGATGGTTAAGGAATCCATCCGTGAACGTCCTGCAGAGGTCAATGGGTCTGCCTTTCCTCTGGACCCACAAACCAGGCAGCTGTTTGAATGCTCCGGGTTGCTCACTGCAGGATGGCTTTTTCAGCTGCAACAGGCCCAGCAGGTCACCCTAAAAGCCCTGCAGCAGGCAATCAAACGGCTCAGTGTGCTTGAAGAAATCGTGCGGCACCTGCAGGAGGTGCCAGTCAAGCATCTTGTGCATGTTCCTAAGGGTTTGCGGAACAGCCTCAAAGAGGACCTTCATCACCTCAGGCAACAGGCTGCACAGCGCCAGCAGCTCTGGCAGACCCTCTTTGACAAACGCAAATCCATCTTGCAGGACATTCAGGAATGTGAAGCATGGGTGTCAGATTTTGGCACCTTGGACCTGCTGGGGCGGCAGGTGGCAGAACTTCAGGAAAAAAAGGGTTCGCTCACGGCAACGCAAAAAACGGTTCTGGCCCGCAAGCAAAAGGCCCTTACTCGGCTGGACAATCAGTTGCAGATGCACTGGAAGCCAGGATGCACAAACCACCAGCAAGCCTGCCTGCACCAGCAGAAAAAACTGGAGAATTTGCGGGCATCTGCAAAGACCCTGCAGGTGGCCCTTGAAAGCTGCACTCCCAGTGAACAGGACATCCTGCTGCTGAAATGCAGTCTCTCACAGCTGAAGGAGTACCAGCAGGCTTTCGAAAAAACCCCGAACTTCCAGGTGGTTCAGCCTGCACTTGACGCCCTGACTGGGCATTTCCCTGGCACCAGCCCACACAGATGGCAGGTGCTGCAACACCACCTGCAAGACGAAGTGCAGGGCCTGACCCTTCGCATGGAGGTCCTCACCCCCAGAAACCACCTGGGTTTTGAACCCCTCAGGCGTGCCCAGTGGCAGTCACCGCTCCTGGATTTTATTCCAGAACTGAAGCCGGCTGGCCTGGAATTTTCCACGGCCCATTCAGATCTGGATGAAATGACCCAACAAGATCAAATTCTGGCGCCAGACGTTTTTGAACAGAATGCTCAGGGAGTGGCGCTGGTGGAGAAAGCTGAAGATTTTGACGGGCTTTTTGAACTGCAACTCGTCCAGGTTTCACCGACGGACGAAGAACATCTGGATGGGCTGGAGGTGGACCCTGCCCCGGAGCTCTTTGAGCCCTGGGATTTCATGGACGGGCCGGTGGTGCAGCAGGTCCCCCTGCCAGAGTTCCAGGATCTGGATTTTGAAATGTTCCCGGATTCTGGCCCTGATGAGGTCAGAGACGAAGATGGCATTGACCTCTGGGATCTCGACGACGAGACCGCAGTGGCAGAGCCTGCAAGTGCAGTGGATGATGGACGTCTCACCACCACCCGAATTGCTGAACAACGTGCAGCAGAGTTGGCTTTCCAATATGACGTTTTGCAAGGATTCGATTTCTTTTCGGAGACCCTGGACCAGGCGCGCATTGGCAAACGACTGGTGACCCTCAAAACGCTGCTCTCAGGTGGACACGACCCCGCAGACATTGAAAGGGCTTACCGGGTGCGGGAGCTGATTCAAACCATGCCCGAGTTCAGTTTTCGCAGCCGCTGCCTGGGAGAAGTGGTGTGTCGTCCCGGCATGCTTTCATGGGAGCATTCGCTGGCTTTCGTCAAACTGTTCTGGGGGTGCCCCTCGGTGTTGGATTGTGAACTGACCCTGACGCAGGTGCTGGAGCTTCACCGAATTCACCCCTGGTTTCGCAATGAAGCCAGTGGCCTCCTGGTGCTGGAGCACCTGATCACCACCTGTCCCGATGGAATGGCCATTGACATTTATGTCACCGGTCTTTTGGAGGCCCTGTGATTCCCGTCCCTGGATCCCTGATCAAACACCCCAGTCGACCCGAACGCCGGGCCAAAGTGCTCGAAGTGGTGCAGCACCCCACACCCAGGGCCAAAGTGCAGTGGGACGACCAGATGGTGAGCCACCTGCCGGTGCAGGAACTTCGCAGTGGCCTGATGGTGGGAGCGGAGGTGACGGTTTACCGCATGAACCTCTCAGATCGGCTGGGTGAGGGCAAAATCATCACCCAGCGGGTCTTCGCAGGAATGGAGCAGGTGCTGGTCCACCTTTATCAGACCAACGACACCCACTGGTTTCCCTGGCAGTGCATCCGGGTGAACACCTCCCCTTACACCCTGCTGGCCAGAGGTCGACTCCCCAGAGGGCATCACCCGGAGCGTTTCCGTCTGCAGCAACTGGCCCACCTGATCCAGCACTGGCAGCACAACACCGGGGCCCTGAGCCAACTGGACATCGACCCCTTGCCCCACCAGGTGTCCCTGGTTCACCGCATTCTCACCTCGGGGAGCCTCAACTGGCTGATTGCCGACGATGTGGGGCTGGGGAAAACCATCTCGGTGGGCCTCCTGATCACCGCCCTGCAATCGAGGGGCCTCAGGCGCTTTCTGATTGTGGTGCCCGCTGGACTGACCCGGCAGTGGCAGGAGGAAATGAGCTCCAAATTCAATCTCAGGGACTTCCAGATTTACGGGCAGGACTTTTTCATTCAGGACCCCCGGCACTGGCATGGCAAAAACCAGGTGATTGTCTCCCTGGACCGGGCCAAGCAGGAAAACCACCTGGAGACCCTGCTGGCCGCCGACGACTGGGATTACGTGATTTTTGATGAGGCCCACCGTCTGACCCGCTCCCAGTACGGCAACAGTTTTGTGGCCTCCGAACGCTACGAGCTGGCCCGGCACCTCCGCAACCGCAGCCGCAACGTGCTCCTCCTCACCGGGACCCCCCACCAGGGCAAGATGGACCGTTTTCGTGCCCTGCTCGAGCTCTTGCGGCCCGGTGAGGCCTGGCGCAGGCAGCTGGACCGGGTGCAGATCCAGCCGGAAGTGCTCCGGGATGTGATCATCCGAAACC
Source organism: Deinococcus roseus (assembly GCF_014646895.1). Classification (NCBI taxonomy): domain Bacteria; kingdom Thermotogati; phylum Deinococcota; class Deinococci; order Deinococcales; family Deinococcaceae; genus Deinococcus; species Deinococcus roseus. The sequence continues at coordinate 10,547 of NZ_BMOD01000045.1, read as the reverse complement.
GCAAGTCGGAAGTCACCGACAAGGACGGCAAGCTGCTCTTCAAACACAAGTCCACCCACCGGGTGGATGTGCCCCTCTCTGAAATGGAAAAGGTTTTTGACCGGCAACTCAGGCTGTACCTGAAAAACGGTTATGCCCGCAGCCGTGAACTGGGCCACAAGGGTCTGGCCATCGGTTTTGTGATGACCGTGTACCGCAAGCTGGCCTCCAGCAGCTTTGAAGCGATCACTTCCGCCCTTGAAAGGCGACTGCAGAAACTGAACCATGAGGATGAAGCCAGGAACCCCACCCTGGTTGAAGATGAGCGTTATGTGGAGCAAGAGGAACAGGCGGCCTCCCAGACCGACAGCATCCCGTTTTTTGTGGGAGAGGAACATTTGCTCAAGGACCTGATTGAGCTGGGCCGGAGGCTGGTCCCGACCGACAGCAAAAAACAGACCCTGATGGAGCATGTTCTGCCGCAGGTTTTGAAACAAAGCCCTCACGAGAAGCTGCTGATTTTCACGGAGTACCGGTCCACCCAGGAAGACATCCGCAAAGCCCTGGAAAAAGAGCACCCGGGCAAGGTGCGGTTGTTGAACGGTTCGATGTCCCTTGAGGAGCGCAGGCAGGTCATTGAGGGTTTCGATTCCGAAGCCCAGTTTTTGATTTCCACCGAGGCTGGAGGAGAGGGCCTGAACCTGCAAAGAAACTGCCACATCATGGTCAATTACGATCTGCCGTGGAATCCCATGCGGCTGGTGCAGCGGGTGGGTCGCCTGTACCGCTACGGGCAGAACCGGAATGTGGTGGTGTTCAACTTGCAGTCTGCAGACACCCTGGACAGCGAGATCCTTTCCACCATGTACGAGCGCCTCAGTCAGGTGACTGCGGACCTCTGCAAGGTCAGTGGGGATTACGGGGACGGTCTGCAAGATGAAATTCTCGGTCAACTGGCTTCGGCTTTGCAGGTGGAGGAACTGCTCACCCAGGCTGCACACGCCACCCGCGAGCAGACCCGCAGCCAGCTGGAAGAGGCCCTGTCTTTTGCCCGTGATGCCGCAGCCAGACAGCAAGAACTGCTCAGTCACGCTTCTGGTTTCAGCCAGGAGTGGATGAAAGACCAGTTGCAGGTGACCCCGGATCACCTGCAGAACTTCCTGGAGGGCATGGTCAAAGTCACCGGAATTGAAGTGGTCGCGCGTCTCCACAAGGGTGAAGTGTGGGAAATCAAACTTCCTGAGCAGGTGCGCAGGGACACCGGCATCCGTCACAACCTGAAGGTCACCTTCAACCGCAACCTTGCTTTGCGTTCCAGAGAAACCACCCACCTGGACATGAGTCACCCCCTGCTCAGGTACCTGCTGGGGGTGGCCCTGGGGGTGGAGTTTTCCGAGCCCGTGTCCACCTTGCACGGCCAGGGGGTGTTGGTGGGGGCTGTTCTGGTGTGGCAGAACGATCAGGGCATGATCCTCAGGGAAGAGTACGTGCTGATGCACTTTGATGGGAGCAGGTGGCAGGTCAATCCACCGGAGGTGCTGGTAAGCCTCCTCGAGACTGAACCACCCTGTCATGACAAAACCGTGCCTCTGCCCAGGGAGCCCCTGGCAGCTGCACTGGAGCAGGTGCTCGTTCACAAAGCCAAAAACCGAACCATTCCGGTGGACGCCAGGGTGGTGGGGGTGGCGTGGCTGCAACCTGCTGTGCAAGCTGGTCAGGGTTGAGAAAATGCAACCGTTGTTGTGCAGGTCCTGAATCAAGATGCAGTGAAAGGAGTCTTCAAGATGCGAAAAGCCCTCTTGGTGTTTCTGATGATCTTCGGGCAGGTGGGCCAGCTGGGTCATGCCCAGAGCAAAGTGGCCTATGACCCGAGAACATCCGATCCCGAGCCAAAACCAACGGCCCAGGAAGAAAAGATGATTCGAGGCCTTGCAGATGCGGCGGCCAGAAAGAACATGTGGCAGGACGAGAACAAAATGGAATACTGCTCAGGCAACGACTTCACCATCCAGGGGATTGCACCTGGTCCATTTTTGCAACCGAACACCCAGGAAGTGCTTTACCTGTACACTTACTGCTTCAACCGACAGTACAACATGCTGGGTCTGGTGCTGGTGCGAAATGGCAAGGTGGTGCAACATCACCTGCTGAAGTCCCTGTATTTCAAGATGCTGGCCCTCAAGGACATCAATCGCAATGGGGTGAGGGAATTTTTGTTGTGGGGTGGCTTCACAGGTACGGGCACTTCTGAAGACTGGGTCACCATCTTCGAGTACCGAAAAAACATCCCCACCCAGCTGTGGGAGTTTGAGGTTGGCCAGGACGACTGCAGTGGGTTTCAGAAGGGCAAAAACGTCAACGTGTTGAAGGTGGTGCCCGGCAAGATTCCGAAGTTCAGCTTTGATCAGTATCGGGGCAAATGTGAAGGAAAATTGACGTTGATCAAATCTGGAGCCCAGGCACCGGACAACCCTTATGGCCACAAAGTGGAGGTTTTTTCAGGCCCCCTGAAAGCCACTTCTGCATCAAAACCAAAATCCAAGAAAGTTTTCCTGGAGGTTTTTCTTCAGCAGATGGGCAATCGTGTGATTCAGCGACAGGACCCTGACTGCCAGGGTTCTCCTTCAGTGCGGGGAGACGATGCCACCATTGAGAGGGTGATGCAGGTCATGTCTGATTTGCTGTACATGCGAAACCCACAGGTGCCTCTGGGTTATGTTTCCCTGGAAGCGGGGTCTTTCCTGTTTGTTCCCGATCAGACCTTCCGCAAGGTGTGCGTGCAGTTTTTTGAATGAGTCGGTGGGGCGGCCCATGGGCAACCTGATCCTGGGTGGCCCCACCCTGATCAGGTGGGTGGAAGGGTGGAGAGCAGCCTTCTCAGTGCCTCCGTGGCCTCTTCCCGCTGATCCGGCAGGCGTATGTGGATGGCGAGGGTTTCCATGGTTGCGAGGTCCAGGGTGCCCCTTTCAAGGTGGTCGTAGAGGGTTTGCAGTTGCCGGGTGCCGAGTTCTTTTTCGAGGGCGCCCAGCAGAGAGCGCACCGTGTGTACGCTTGGCGTGTGAACAGGGGAGACTTCCGAAGTTTGTTGAGGTGCTTTTTTTGTTGTAGGTTCGGTGGGGGAGAGGTGGAAAGGGATGGATGCAAGTCCACACCCTGTTGCACCAGACGCACCAGGAAGCCCGCTGCAAGAGCCAACCGAACACGAACCCCACTCAACCAGTTGCAGCATGGTCAGATCAAACAACTCATTCATGGGCTGGCCTTTCTGGTCAGGGGCTCCACACATGTCCATTCTGAGGAGATGGTTTCCAGTTTATGTTTTTTCACCGGTGTTGATGGGTCAAGACCCATTCAACCCAAAATCGCGCAAGAGCCTTGCACTTTTCCTTGCAACAGAATGCGGCCATCCCCGGGTTCAGGGATGGCAGTGGGTGTGGAATCCATTGTTTTGCAGCTGTCAATCCCCGCTGGGAACAGGTGCCTGGCCGTGTTCTGCCTCTTTGACTGCCGGGGCGCGACGCATGAAAGGGGAGAGCAACAAAACCACCAGTGCAATGGTTGTCGCAGCAGCAAAGGCCTGCCGCACCCCTGCGGCCTGCGCCAGGTGCAGGACCGTCCCGCTGGTCAGGACCCGGTGGGTTTCACTGCTCATGATGGTGATGAGCAGCGCCGTGCCTGCTGCTCCCGCCACCTGTTGCAGGGTGTTGAGGATGGCGCTGCCGTGGGCATACAGCCTTGCGGGCAGCGGGCTCATTCCAGCGGTGAACACCGGGGTGAACAGAAACGCCAGCCCGATGCTCATCAGGATGTGCAGCCCCAGCAGGACAGGCACGCTGACCTCGGGGGTGATGCGGCTGAAGCACCACAGGGAAAAGGCCAGCAGCACGGCTCCGGGGGTGGCCAGCCAGGCTGGACCGATGCGGTCGTACAGGCGGCCAATGGCGGGGGCAAGCACGCCCATCAGGACCCCTCCGGGCAGGACCAGCAGGCCGGTTTGCAGGGTGCTCAGCCCACGGACCTCCTGCACGTAGATCGGCAGCAGGATGGCTCCGCCAAAAAAGGCAATGGACAGCATCACCATCAGCAGCAGCCCCAGGGTGTAAATCGGGTATTGCAGGGCACGCAAGTCCAGCAGGGGGCGGTCCTGGCGTTCCAGGGTGCGTTGCCGCACCACGAACAGCACCAGGCTGACCCCACTGAGCAGCAGGGGTACCGAGACCCAGGGGTCACTGAAGCCCGCAGGGGACTCCCCCAGGCGGCTGAGGGCGTACACCAGTCCACCAAAACCCACCGCAGAAAGGGGAAGGGAAATGAGGTCCAGGGTCTGGTGGCGGGTCTCTCCCACATTCACCAGGGTCCTGATGCCGTAGAGCAGGGCGGCAACGGCGAAGGGCAGCACGAAGATGAACATGTACCGCCAGGACATGGCTTGCAAAATCAGTCCGCTGATGGTGGGTCCCAGTGCGGGGGCCACCGAGATCACGATGCTGATGAAGCCCATGGTGGCCCCACGGCGCTCGGCAGGAACCACGGTGAGGATGGTGGTGAAGAGCAGTGGAATCATCAGGGCGGTGCCGATGGCCTGCACCACCCGGGCCAGCAGCAGCACTTCAAAACTGGGGGCAAGGCCGGCCAGCAGGGTGCCCAGGCTGAAGGTGCCCATGGCAATGAAATACACGCTGCGGGAGGTGAGGCGCTGGATCACAAACCCGGTGATGGGGATGACCACGGCCATGGTCAGCATGAAGCCGGTGGCCAGCCACTGGGCCACACTGGCGCTGACCTTGAATTCGCTGATCAGGGTGGGCAGGGCCACGTTCATGATGGTCTCGTTGAGCACCACCACAAAGGTGGCGATCAGGAGCACCAGGATCACCCCCTGGTTGCGCCGGTCTTGCCCGGTCAGGGTCTGGGGTGCAGCGCTCATCGGGTGGGACCGTGCATTGTGTTCGTTGGGGGGTGCAGGATCGGTGGGATGTGATGCAGTGCATTCATGAATGGGCCTCCAGAAAGTGGAATCAAAACGGATGCTGCATCCGTTTGCCTTTCTCACAATATGGAGGTAGACTCCGTATTGTCAAGGACAGCGATTCCAATTGCTCAAGGAGGAGTATGCCAGAAGCCCCCATCCCTCAACGCCGACCCCGCAAAGATGTGATCCGCAACCGCAACCTCCTGCTGGAAACGGCCAGACGTCACTTCCAGCAGCACGGGGTGAACACCTCACTGGAAGCCATTGCCAGAGACGCCGGGGTGGGACCCGCCACCTTCTACCGGCATTTCCCCAGCCGTGAAGCCCTGCTGGCCGAAGTGCTGCAGTTCCACTCCGCAGAGTTGCAGGGCCGTCAGCAACACCTTCTGGGCCTCACCAACCCACTTGAAGCCCTGCGTGAGTGGCTGCTGGCCCTGGAAGACTACCTGAGTGTGTTTCATGGCCTTCCCGAACCCCTGGTGGCCGCGGCCCGCCTGTGTGAACAGAACCACCCCCTGACCCACCCCTGCGAACAGCTCATGGAGACCACCAGCACTTTCCTGCAATCTGCGCAGCATGCGGGTCAGGTGCGTCAGGAAGTGCAGGGCCGTGATCTGTTCCTGGCCACGGCAGCCATCGCCTGGATTCGGGGAAATGGCTCCACCGATCCCCTGGCCGTCATGGGACTGCGCAGCCTCATCGAACACGGGTACCACCCACAAGAGGCGACCCCCCAGAACTGAGACATCCTGGTGCTGGACACGGTGTTGCACCCTGGTCCGGGAACAGAGCCTGCAGGAAGGCACTGGCACGTCAGGTGTGACCCTATTCTCGGGCAGATCGAGTCAAAGCATGTCAGGCATGCACTTCAGCCCTCCCCCTCAGGCGTCCTGTTCTTCCAGGGTGAACACGGGAAGCTCCACCGTCACCGTGGTTCCCCCACCCAGCACGCTGGTGAGGGACACTTTGCCGCCGTGTTTCTCCACAATCCAGCGGGCAATCGACAGGCCCAGCCGGGTGAATGCCAAGATTAAAGGCTCTTAGGATTTACTCATTTTTCTTGGCGTTTTTCTTCAAGGTGCGGTAATAGGTTGCCCGAGAAATCCCCAGCCCTTCCCAGATCGCTCTGGGCCTGTTCGCCGGGTCATCATGCAGCCGCAACAGGATCTCCTCCTGGTTTTTCTTCAGCTTCGGTGGTCGCCCACCCACCCGGTTCCTGGTTCTGGCTGCTTCCAGACCAGCCTTGGTGCGCTCTCGAATGATGTCCCTCTCGAACTCGGCCAGGGCACCAAAAATGTGCAGGAACAACTTCCCATTCGCTGTCGAGGTGTCAATTCGTTCCTTGAGGATCAACAGGTGAATTCCCCTGGATTGCAGCAGGTGTACCGTCTCAATCAGGTTTTTCAGGCTCCGACCCAGGCGGTCCAATTTCCATACCACCAGGGTGTCTCCCTCCCGCAGGTAGTTCAGGGCCTCGGCAAATCCTGGACGGTCTGCCTTGGAGCCAGACATCACGTCCTTGAAGATCCGAAAGCAACCTTCTTCGGTCAGTGCATCCATCTGCAGATCCAGGTTTTGCTTGTCAGTGGACACCCGGGCGTATCCCACAAGGACGTTCTTCTTCATGAGATCACTTTAGTCTCAAAACTCAACTTTGTCGAGGATTTCGAAATTATAATTCAGAGACGGCATTGTGAGACGGTTTTTGGCTGTCCCAGCAGGACCAATGTTCCTGAGGGAACAACAGTGTCAAAAATGGCCGAATTTGAGACAAATAGCTTCGATCAAAAATTGCTTCACCTGATGATTTGCCTCTTACAGTCGCTGCGAAAAGCAAGTTGGGTTCTTCAGTTGCTTTGAATCAAACTGGCAATTTCTGAAGCAAGCTCCTCTAACGCATGGGTCGAGGTGGTGCATGCCCCATTGCTGGCCAAGAATGGTCTGTCGTTCCTGAAACCCTCGCTTGCTCCCACTTGATGTCAGGGTTCAAGGGCTCCCGGAAAGGCGCGTTGCACCCAGGGCTGGTAGGCTCGGAGCACCAGACACTCCCACACCTGGGGGTCTGCTGGAGAGAGGGTCACCCTGAATATCACATGGGACCCCACTTTTGCCACCTGTTGCAGCAAGACCAGAAGCCTTCCCTCCAGGTCTTCTGGCACTTGCACGGCTTCTGTGGGGGTAAGCTGCCTATGGGCCAGGCGGTGAAACACCTCCACTGGGTCACCCAGGATGTGAGGTGACTGGCCAGGAGCATGCAAGACGACCACATCAGCAAACCGTGCAACGTAAGAAAGCAACTCCTCCGTTGCAGCCTTCACGTCCAGCACAGCCAGCTCAGGATGCGACAGGTGCATGGTTCCAGCGTACTCTGCTTGTCTTTCCACCGCCAGCAGCATCCTTACAGAGGTGTGGTTCCTGAAACGGTGCTGTGGGCGGGTGGTCTCAAAGTCAAACCCAGTGGGCCTGCTGGGATACCATGAGGGCGGGTTCTGCGGTGTCGGCAAGGTTCCGGGCGGGGCTGATGTGGTTTGCGATCAGCACCACCACACCGCCAATGAGGCACCCAGGGTCAGCCCAATCAGCAGCGAAATCAAAAACAGCATGCTTTCTCACCTCCTGGGGTCCACGCCACATGTACCTTTTTTGTCAAGGTACATGGCAGCACTGAATCGCGTCTGAGACCTGCTGAAAGCAAAAGGTCTACAGGATACGGGGTAGCTGGATCTTTCGAACGGAAAAGTACGGTCTGACTCAAAATTCTTCTTCCAGAACAGTATATTTCTCATTCAAAATCATCCTCCTCGATCATGAGTGGCCTCAGCAACCCCTGCTTCACTACCTCGGGTACCTCAAAGTGGTACCGACCCAGCAAATTGATGTGCTCCCGCATGAACGGGGACAGCCGCTCCACATCCTCCTTCAGTACCGTGACCCCCTGTTCCTCCAGGTGCTTTAAGGCCACACCGGTGTATTTGGTGTTCCACAGGCAAATTGCATTCACCACCAGCCCCAATGCACCCAACTGGTCTTCTTGCCCAGCCTTGTAGGCTTGGCGAAGTTCGCCTCTCTTGCCATGGAACACCTCCCTGGCCAGGGCGTGGCGGGACTCATGCAGGTTCAGTTGTTCCCGGATCTCCCGACGGTAGCTTTCATCGTCCAGGTACTGCAGCAGGTGAATGGATTTGGCCATCCGACCAATTTCCCCAATGGCCCGTCCCAGTTTGTTCGGCTTGCCTTTCCTCTGCAGCACCCGGAGGATTTCAGAGGCCTTGACTGTGCGACTGGTCAGAGAGCCCACCACACGCAAGATTTCATCCCAGTGTTCCCGAATGAGCTCGGTGTTGACCTTGTGTCGGGCCAGCTTGTTCAGAGCCCCATAGTCTGCTTCCCGGTCCACCCGCCAGAACCGCTGGTCGGTTAAGTCTGCCAGTCTCGGGGAAAACTGGTACCCCAAGAGGCGGTACAGGCCAAACACGATGTCCGAATATCCGTGGGTATCTGAGGTGATCCTTTTGGGTTGTAGTTCGGTGTTTTGTTCTAACAGCCCGTCCAGCACAAACAAAGAGTCCCGCATGGTCCCTGGAATCACGATCCCGTGAAACCCAGTTCCATAGTCTGAGACGTAGTTTAGCCAGGTGACCCCACTGCCATGCCCAAAATACTTGGGGTTGGCTCTGGCATGGATGCTTCTCACGGGCACTTTAAAACGCAGGCCATCCACTGAAGCGAGCCCACCCCATTCCTGGGCGAGTGGGATGTCCTTCTGGAAGTTCACCAGACGGGCATTTGCCTCTGAAATGGTCTCCACACGCACATAATTCTGATTGACCCACGATAGGCGGTCTTTGGTTAACGCTGGATGGCTCTGGTGGCTGACCGGCTCAAACCCAATGTTGCAGGCCTCGGAGGTCAAAACTGCACAGATGGAGATGAGCAGGTCGGTTACCCGGCTGTTCCCTTCGCTGATGTGCGTAAACATCGACAGAAAACCCGTCCAGGAATGCACCTCCAAGAGGAGTTCTGGCAGGTCCACCTTTGGCAGCAGTTTTTTGACTTCAGCCCTGAGCCATTTCAGGGAATCTGGTTCAATGAAAGCATCCAGCTTCTCCAGGTGGGGCCTCACCGACTTCTGGTCCTCGGAGTCCTGCAGGACCAGGCTGGCGTTTTTCTTCACCCGTCCCGCCACAAACAAATAGTGCAAGTGCAGGTCTTCACTGATGCCCGAAATGAAGGTGTCTGCATCTGGGCTGAGATTTAGGCTCTGACACACCTCGATGCGCTGTTTCTCCCAGTCTGCTGGAGACAGGAGTTTTGCCGTTGGATCGGTGTAACGCACACTGGTTTCCACGAAGATTTCTCGTTTGGAGAGGGATTCCCACAGGTGTTCCAACACCCCCAGGGTGTAGGCTGCACGGTTCAGCGTCCCATCTTCGTTTTTCAGTTTGCTTTTCCACTGGCGGTCCAGCAGGTCCGTGGGCACTTCTCTAAGGTCCACTTTTTTGCGGCCTTCCAGTCTGCCCAGGGCCTGCCACGCTTCCAGCACTTTCTTTCCACTGCTGGTGGCCTGAAAAGGGATGGTGGTCATCATCAGGGGTAAAAAGTGCCGGACATAACTGTACCGACGCTGGATGTCCTCCAGTTTGCGGTCTTCCTGCGTCTGGGTCAGCAACGTGACCGCTTCAAGAACTTCTGTCAGGCGCTCTTTGGAAGCGATTTTGAAGGCCGCCAGCTTGAGATCCTCCAGGCTGGTGATGGACTCATCCAGCAAGAGAGCCAGGATCTTTTTCATGGTCTGGGACGCTTGGTCCAGGCTGGGCAGGTTCTTCAGCCGGTCCTGAACATATTCGCGCTCCAACTTCCCCAGCACTTTGGCCATGATTTGATCGAAGATTTCCAGACAGTCATCCACGGCCTCTTTCTCCAGCTGGTTCAGGGAGAGTCGCAAAATCGCCGTACCCCGCACCGTGGGCATCCTGAGCAGGTATTTGCTTTTGGAATTCAGTCCGTAATTGGCCAGCATTTTCACACGTCTGAGGGGAAGGCCGGGTGGCAGGGTCAGTGGAAAAGGCACGGATTCCCGAATGCCTTTTACCCGATTCAGGGCCATCACCATGCCACCCGCTGAATCCCGAGTGGGTGCCCGGCGCAGTTCATCATAAGGGGTGCTGTGGGTGCTTTCCTGGACGTGGAGGATGTTCCTTAACTGATGAATTTGGACTTCCCCGAGGTCCTGCACAATGTCCTGATAGAGCTTTTCATCGGCTTCTTCTTTGATAGAAGCAATGAGTCTCACCATTGTTGTGACAGCCGGAAGTTGCACCCGCTCACCGATCAGCCAGCCGGTGGCCAGGTCGAACAGGCTGGTCAGGGGTTCTGCGGTTAAATAAGACCTGGACCTCAGGAACTTCTGGAACGGGGCTTGCACCCTGGGGTCGTGAAAATCCTGGTACCCATAATGCTCCCGGATGCGCTGGTGGTGCTGGTACACCGTGGCGGACCTGCGGGTGTACCGGTTTAAGTATCTCCCACATAAAAAATGGTAATTGCTCAGCATATAAGAGAGTTCCCATGCTGAGCAGTTACAAATATCTTACAC
>NZ_BMOD01000044.1 GCF_014646895.1 Deinococcus roseus | reverse complement strand
CGACATGTTTCCATCATGCGCCCCTCTGGACGGGATGTCCACCTGCGAAAATCACCCCCATTTTTTGGTGCGTAACTTCAGTCCATAATTTTGAAGTTTCACATTTTCAGGCTTTCAGAGCTTCAAAAAACATTTCCAAGCCCAGGACAGCGTTTTTGTTTTCTGGTGTCTTCATATCTGGCAAATCCAAAAGCTGAAAGACGAGAAGTGTGCCAAAATTCCCAGGGCAACCGCTGGAAAACAATGCATCTTCTGGTTTTGCTCCTGAGGCTCCAGACTCTCAGAGCTCCAAAACTTCGAAAATGCAAAGCCCTGAAGATGCAAAGCCCTGAAAATGCAATCTATGCAAAGCTCCAGATTTTCAGAGCTTCAAATTCCCGAAAATGCAAAAAAAAGGTTTCCAGCCAGAAATTCACAGGAAAGCTGGAAACCATCTAAAACTTCAAACTGGATTTTCAGAGCTTCAAATCTTCACATTTCCGGCAGTCCAGAGCTTCAGCAAGGCATTGACCACCTCGGAAACATCGCGGGTTTTGCCTTCCTGAATCAATTTGACCTGGGCGCCCTGCAGCACTTCCTTTTCAATGTAGAACGTGGTGCTGGTGTAACTGGGATCGCTGCGTTTGCCTTCGGGCCTTCCCCGTTTGCGCTTTGCCAGGGTTTCAGGCTGGGGTGGGTCAACACGTGCAGCAGGTGCTGGCAGGGACACCACCGGTGCTGCTGGTGCAGCCGGGGTCTCCGCTGGATGTTCTGTTGAGGTTGCTGCTGGGGTTGCTGCTGGAATTTCTTCCGGGGTTTCAATGATTTTTTTCAGGTTGGCAAACCGGGACATCAGGCTTCTCCCAGCAGGGCCAGCACTTCACGGGTGACCTGCTCGTAATCCAGCCAGGCGTTTTTGGCCTGGGGGCTTTTGACCTGCACCACCGGAACCTGGGAAGCACTGGCATCCCGGAAAGCCTTGGTGAGCCGCACGTTGGCCGAGAACAGCGGAAAGCCTTCAGATTGCAGGAAAGTGCGGGCTTCCTCCCCTTCTTTGCTGGGGTGAGGAGGAATCATGGTCAGCAGACCCCGGTAATTGCTGGCCCCCACCTGTTGCAGGGTCTGGGCGGTTTCCAGCAGCACCTGCAAGGACATGGCTTCCGGGGTGGTGGGCAAAATCAGCAGGGTGCTGGCCTCGGCAAGGTCTTTGACTTCATCCGGGCTGGGGCGGGCCGCCGAGTCAATCACCATGTATTCAAAGCCCTGGTTCATGTGGCGGGGCACCTGTTTTTCACTGATGGTGGTGGGGGAGAGGTGGCCCGAGCTGGCCCATCCCAGGGTGTTGCGGTTGGCATCTCCATCCACCAGCAGGGTTTTGCCTTTGCGGGAGAGGGCCTGGGCCAGATGCACTGCAGTGGTGGTTTTGCCCACGCCTCCTTTGAATCCAAGCACGGTGATGACCTTCATGTTCCTCCAGACAAAGCTTGCTAGAATTTTGAAGCTCTAAAAATCTAAAATTTTGGATTTTTAGACATGCACAGCTTTGAAGTTCCAAAAAGAGGATAGCAGTTTTTGCTGCTGCAATGCAAGAATTTTCCTTTTGTGGTTTTTCAGGTTTTTGAAGCTTCAAAATTTCAGAGTTTCGAAATCTCCATTCAAAATCCCAGCAAGGGGAAAGCAGTACACTGATGACAGGATCAAAAGCAGACACCCAGAGGCCTGTGAAAACTTCTGCACCATCTGTAAAAACAGACACACAACAGCCGTTCAGAATCCTGAAAGAACAGAACTTTAATCTGTAAAGTATGATGCGTTGTCCGCAGGATTTTTCCAGAGAATGTCTGGTGATGCGCTTTCCTGTCCTGAGACAAACAACAGCACTGAAAGCACATGAGACAGGAGGTTGATCCATGAACACACCCCTTGAATACCAGAGAGACCCCGCTGGACAGCCTGCATTGTCAGGCAAAAACCAGTTTCTGAGGGTGTTTTCTGCAGGACTGCTGATCTGGATCCTTTGCCTGCTGGTGTTTCCCGTGCTGCAATCCATGACAGGTTCTGCACCGCAAATGGTTGTTCTGGCCGTTGTGGCAGTTCTGGCCTGGTGGGGAGGCATGCGTCTGGGCCTGCTGCATGCCCTGCTGGGACAGCTGGTGATGGCCTGGTCCCTGAGCAGCGAGCAGGCTGCATTGGCCTACACCTCACACCTTCCGGGTCTGCTGCTGGCTTTGCTGGTGGGCGGAGGCGTGGGATACATCCGGGATCTGCGCAACGCCTTGCTGCAGCAGCAACACCAGATGCAGCAACTGCAAGATGACCTGACCCTGGAGCAAAACCGTCTGGCCAGACAGGCCCGCTTTGATGCCCTGACCGGCCTCTACAACCAGACCCACTTCACAGACGTGCTGTATGTGGAATACGCCCGATCTGTGCGCTATGGTCAGCCGCTCACGGTGGCGGTGCTGGCCGTGGATCACTTCCAGTCCATCCATGAGCACTCCCAGCAGATCGGAAATCAGGTGCTGCAGGACATTGCCAACATCCTGCAATCCAGCATCCGCGACACCGATTTGCTGGCCCGCCACAACGACGAGGCTTTTGTGCTGATTTTGCCCTGCACCCCCCTGGAGTCTGCCCTGATTTTGTGTGACCGCCTGCGGGAGAAAGTCGCGCTGCACGACTGGTCCACCCTTGATGCAAACCTGCAGGTCACCCTCAGTGGCGGCCTGTGCAGCAATCTTTCCCTGGCCCCGGATGTGATGGTGAAACAGTCAGAAACCCTGGTGCAGCAGGCCAGAGAACAGGGTCACAACCAGATCTGCAAATGACCTGCGCATGACCTGCACATGGATCCTCAAACAGAGCCCTCCTGAGATCAACAGGAGGGCTCTGTTTGAGGTGCTGGGTTTATTTTTTGATCACCACAGCACCAAACTGCGAAAAGGAAGAACCGGTGATCAAATCCAGTTTGCCATCTCCGTTGAAGTCTCCAGCGGCAAGACCTGTAGGGGCAAATACAGCAGAATAATGGGTGTCTGCCTGCAAAGTGCCATCCCCATTGCCCAGGAACAAACTCACATCATTGACGCCGTTGTCCGAGGTGACGGCGTCCAATTTGCCATCTCCGTTGTAATCTCCCAGGGCCACATCAAAAGGGAAGGGGTTGGTTCCGGTCACCGTGTAGGTTTGCTGGGTTTGCAGGGTGGCGTCTCCATTGCCCAGCAGCACACTGATGGTGTGGGCACCGTTGTTGGTCACCACCACATCCAGGTTCCCATCTGCATTGAGGTCTCCCACAGCCACACTGGTGGGTACGCTTCCCACTGGGTAAGTCACCATGCTCTGGAAGGTGCCGTTGCCATTGCCTTTGAACACCCCAACGTTGTTGTTGTCTGCATTGGCAATCACCAGGTCCAGTTTCCCATCCCCGTTGAGGTCTCCCAGGTCCACATCGTAAACATTGTTTCCTGTAGTGAGGGTGGTGCCGCTCTGGAAGGTGCCATCTCCGTTGCCCAGCATGGTGGTGGCATTGTTCAGGGCCCTGTTGCCTGTAACCACATCCAGGTTCCCATCTCCGTTGATGTCTCCGAGTGCGAGAGCAGTACCGTTGCCTCCGCCAGTGCTGGTTTGCTGGGTCTGGAAGGTTCCGTCACCATTGCCCAGCATCACCGAGATGGCTGCGCTGGTGTATTTGGTGCCCACGATGTCGGGTTTGCCGTCGTTGTTGACATCGGCCAGGGCCACCCCAGGAATGACTTCACCCAGGTCATATGCCACAGCCGTCTGGAAAGTGCCATTTCCATTGCCCTTGAAAAAACGAATGGAGTTGGTGCTGCCATTGGACTGCAAAGCGTCCAGATCACCGTCTCCATCCACATCTGCCACTGCCACATTGAAGACAAAATCGGTGCCGGTGCCGTACAGGGTGGCGGTATTGAAGCCCGCTGCTCCTTCTGCAGCCGATTTCACCCGGTAGCGGTGCACAAAGCTGCTCCGCAAACCGCTCTGGTGCAAGGTGACTTCCACCAGTTCATTGGGTTTGAAAGCTGCCCCCGACCCTGGAGTGTAGGTCCATTCTGAACCCAGCTGGGCAAAGGTGCCCTTGTTGAAAGTGTTGAAATTGGTCAGGCGTTTTCCAGTCTGCAAGGCCTGAATGGTCAACTCATTTTGCGGGGTGGATGCAGAGAGGGTGGGTGCAGCCACATCTGCACAATCAAAAGTGGCACTGATGTAGGAGCTGCTCTCGGCCAGCACATCCACATCCGGGGTGACCTGGGCCACGCCGGGTTTGAAATTGACCAGATAACTGGGGCTGCCTGCGGTGGAAACGGGAATTTTGCAGAGGGTGCGTGTGGTGCCTGAATATGTGCTGCCTGGGAAAACATTCACCCGGCTTGCTCCTGCTGCTGTCACCCTGGCAGCCAGACCACTGTTGCCCAGCAGTTGTTCTTCCGGGGATTCGCTGACCTGGGTCACACTGTCCTCTGCGAACAGCACCGCCAGCGTGAATGCCGTGGGGGTGTTGGAGAGGGGTGTCTGCAGGGGGACTTTCACAGATACCGTGACCGTGCCCTGATAGTCGTTCACGGTGGGGTTGGCCGGGAGGGTGCGACCACCGCCCACCCTGTCTACCACAAAGCCGTAAGGAAAAGCATTCAGCAATCCAGTGGTACCTGCCAGAGGTGCAATTTCACTGGAGGTGAAGACCTGGAAACTCTGTTGACCCGATGCCAAAACTGGGCCTGCTGCAAGGGTGCCCGTTGGCACAATCAAAGAAGCCAGACTGGGATTGGCAGCAGAACCATCGGCTTTTTTGATGGCCCGGATGGCGGTGTTGCCGAGGGTGCTGGCGGTTTCACCGGCAATCAGGGTGAGGTTGGTTTTGGCAGTGCCACTGGCGACCCCTGCACTGGTGGCGTTTCTGACCTGATATCTGGTGGAAATGTAGCGGTAGCCGTTGTGGTCCACCATGGTGTTGCCCAGAGATTTGAGCTGCAAAGCACTCTGGGTGAGGTTCTGGGCCTGGATGCCCGCAGCTTCACCCACCACGATTTCTCCCATGCCGAAAACTTTGAAGCGTTCCTGGGCTGGGGCAGAGGTTGGGGTCTGGGCGCAGGAGGCCAGCAGCAACGTCAGCAGGGTGAAGGGAGCTGCATGCTTCAACATCCGGGATCACCAATTTCGCAGATGCTGCCGGTCAAAACCTGCCAGCTGCCAATCGGCTTCAATTCGGGTTTCTGGTAAGAAGGCTGGAACACAGGAGAGGTCAGGGGTTTAGAATCCTGCTGAATCTCCTGTTGCTGGGGCTGGTCAAACATGTTGGGTCTCCTGATCTGAGAATGTTGAGAAATGGGTGGGAATTTCCTGTTTAATTATAAGGTGATTCCCCGATGAAAGACAAAGTGTGGTGTGAAATAATACAATATTTATAAATTGTTCAGTTTGGATTCAGGAAACACCAGCAAAGCTGAAGTTTCAGAGGTGCGGCCAATGCAAGGCCATTCTGGTTTTCACAAATCGATCGGAGGATGGATTCAACCTTACAAAAGGCAATTCACAGATCTGTCAAAATCCCAGGTCCAACCGTTCAAGTCTTGCAGGGAATTCGGTGTAAAATAAATTTATCCTGATGAATTTGATCAGGACAGATCCAATCTGTGTTGGCTCTGGATCCAGACCGTCCTGGTCGGATGTTGATGCAGTGCTGACTGCCTCCCTGTACAGCCTTCTTTCCCTTGTCGCAGGAGGATGCATGAAACCACCAACCCGCACCCACAAGAGCACCTTGCAGGACCTGAAACTCCAGCGTGCCCTGCTGACCGGATACCTCAACAAACTGCAGGAACTTTCCCCTGAAGAGTATCACCGTCACCTGTTGCAGGACGGCGAACCGCTGCAAATGCTCAGGGCCGAACTCTTGCTGCTGGAATCTGCCATGGACGCCCTGAAACAACTGGAAGACTTCCAGCAAGGCCAGGGCCTCTTGTTTGAAGCCCTGAAAAAAGGCGAACTCTAGATTTCCAGAGCTGTGGATTTTTGAAGCTCTGAAAATCCATAAAAACCCAGCGCTGCAAAACATCTTTTCGGCAAAACCATCGTTCTGGACCGGGAATCCATTCCTGTTAAACTTTTAGATTTTTGAAGCTCTGAAAATCCAGAGATTTGAAAGGCCAGAATGTCAGAGGTTTGAAACTCAAATCATGGTTTTTCATGAAACCAGAAATCCGGAGCTCTACAATTTTGCAGCTCTGAAAATCCAGAGATTTGAAAGGCCAAATTGGATCGCGAATTTCAACCTGCTCTGGAGGCATCTGCAAACTGCAAAAACAACTTTTCAGATCTCTAAAATTTTGCAGCTCTGAAAGGCCAGAGATTTGAAAGGCCAGAATGAACATCCAAACCCAGAACTTCAACCTGCTCTGGACGCATCTGCAAACTGCAAAAACAAAATGTGGTGCAAGCTTCCAGCTGGAGGGCGCACCAGCTCATCATCCGCAGGTGCACATCCAATTCAAAAATGTGTTGATCTGGGTGGATTTTCGTGAACCCACCTCAGGGGTTTTCTACGGGGGCATCGGGCATGAAGACGAAGAAGAACACCAGCGCAAAGAGGCAGCACCTGAATACTGGTTCAGTGATGGATACAAAGAATGTTTCAGAGAAGACCAGCAGGCTTTTCAGTTTCTGGATGCCCTGATCCAGCAGATTGCAGAAGACCTGTATCCCCAACCCAACACATCTTCTTGAGCTTTCACACACCCTGAAGCGGTCGGCGGTCCCTATAATGGCCTCATTGTGCCCACCAGAACCCATTTTGCCCTCGTTTTCACGGTTGCTTTGCTGGCAGGGACACCGCTGGCCCACGCCCAGGAGACCGGAATGGATCCTGCCCAGACCCTGCTGGAACTTGAGACCCTGCAAGAACCCACAGACAAACAACAAATTCGCTTTGTGAACGAAGCTGTGCAGGAGGACTTTGCCCACAACACCGACAATTACCTGGCTTTGTTCTCCGGGGCTTTTGGAAACCGGGTGGTGATTCCCCGTTTTGCTGTGGGTGCACAGGTGGATGCTGAAGGCACTGTGGGACAGATGGTGAACCCCTCAGAGAACGGACAGGTGCCCCTCTGGGAGAAAACCCCATTGCCTCTGGACATTCCCGCTGGGGGATATGTGGTGCTGGCTTTTGACACCAGTTACCAGAAAAACAATTTCAAGCGGTTTCTGGCCACCAGGCTGCGTCCGGGAGGTCAGGTGCGCCTGCTGGCAGAAGGGAAAGAAGCCAGTGTGCAGGAGGTGGCAGGCAACACCGTGCGGCCCATCTTGCATTTGCAGGGCAAACCGGTGTTCAGCACCACCGAAGAAAAGGTGACGCTGGGTGGAAAAGTGATTCCTTTTGACCCCCAGCATCCCCTGACCTTGCAGTTTGAAGGTGCCAATCTGCCTTTAGAACCCGATGGTTCTTTTGTCACCGAGGTGTCCCTCAAGCCTGGACTGAACAACCCTGGTTTCACCCTGCTGAGGGCCAGTGGCAACGTGACCCGCAGCCAGTTGATCCGTCAGGTGGTTCCTGCTGCGCCCAGTTTTCAACCAGTGGTGCTGTGGATGGAGCAGTACACCAGCATGGGGCTGCGCAACACCGAGGACATCCGGCAGTTTCTGGTGCGGGCCAAACACAGCGGCATCAATGGCATTGCCATCGATGTCAAAGGCTATGAAGGTTTCGTCAGCTACCTGAAAAACGACCTGACAGGCCGCCCCCACATCAGCACCATGCAGGGACCTGCCCGCCAGGGGTCCAACCCCCAGCTGGATTTGCTCGGTGAAATGGTGCGCCAGGGCCATCTGCTGGGCCTGAACGTTTATGCCTCCATCAACACCTTTGGAGAGGGCAGCATGCGGGAAAGCGCCCTGATCGGCAGTTACCCCCGCTGGGAGGAGCAGGTGTACCACTGGGCAGATGGGGGCCAGATCCTTCCTGTCCGGCAGAGCAAGGCCCCCGGACGGGTGGTGCTGTTTGTGAACCCCGTGGACCCAGATGTGCGGGACATGGAACTGAGGACCATCGAGGAAATCGTCAAGAATTACCCGGTGGATGGCCTGATCCTGGACCGCACCCGCTTTGATGGGGGTTTTGCCGATTTCTCACCGACCAGCAGAGAGGCTTTTGAACGGTACCTGCAGCCGCTGGGCAAGCACCTGACCCGCTGGCCAGACGATGTGTACCGCTGGACCTGGGACCAGAACGGCAACCCTGTGCAGCAGGAAGGACCGCTGTTTCTGGACTGGTGGACCTTCCGGGCCAGGGTGATTGGCAGCTTCGTGCAGGAAGCCCGCAAGGTCATGGACCGCTACCGCACCCCGGACCGCGAGCTGCAACTGGGCCAGTATGTGGGTGGGGTGTACGACAACCTCTATGAGTTTGGCATCAACTGGGCCAGCCCAGATTTCCAGTACGATCCCCGTTTGCAACTGGTCAACGCCCGCATTTACACCCCCGAGTATTTGCAAACAGGGTACCTGAACAGCCTGGATTTCGTGATGCTGGGCACCTACCAGAACGATCCTTTCAGTGTGGTGCAGGACCTCACCATTGCAGCGGTGGTCTCACAGGACAAAAAACCCCTGCTGGGCGGGGTGGGATTGCAGGGGGCTTCAGATCCAGAGGTGCTCAGGGAACTTTTGCAGGTGCACCGCACCTACAGCAGCGGCATGATGCTCTTTGAATACAGCACCGCCAACCTGGACACCATCCGGGCCGGACTGGAAAACCAGCAGTACACCACCCAGATGTGGGTGGGGGTCAGCACCCCCACAGGGAAACCC
Source organism: Deinococcus roseus (assembly GCF_014646895.1). Lineage (NCBI taxonomy): Bacteria > Thermotogati > Deinococcota > Deinococci > Deinococcales > Deinococcaceae > Deinococcus > Deinococcus roseus. The sequence goes on along the minus strand of NZ_BMOD01000044.1, from coordinate 11,345 downwards.
CTGATGGTGGACGCGGTGGATGTGCCCAGGGCCAACAACCAGCTGGTGCTGTACACCGCCCGTTTTGGGGCCAGCACCCAGACCGCCCGTTATGGCGTGGAGGTCACCATCGGCCCGGATGGTGTGGTCACCGAAGGCAAAAACCTGGAACAGGCCAGAAACTGGAACTTCAACAACCCGCAGGACAACAACAGCCTGATTCCCGTGCGGGGACTGGTGCTTTCTGCCATGGACGCTTCGGGAAGCAAGGTCAAACGTCAGGGGCTGGCCCTCGCCCTGAAACCCGGAGATCCGGTGCGGGTGGCCCGCCTGAAACTGGAAGGGGCCAAAAACGGCAGCACTGTGGAGAAAGAACATGTGCTGCTGCAAGGTCAAATGGAAGTGCTGGGCACAGGAGCGGCCAGCTTGAGCATCAATGGACAGCCTGTGCTGCTCAGAAACGGCAAATTTGTGCAGGTGGTGCCGCTGGAGGTGGGCAGCAACACCATCCGCATCCATGCAGAAGTGGATGGACAGGTCACCCTGGAGCGCACCCTGCAGGTGACCCGCACAGAGGATTAGGAAGCCGAGGATTGTTCCAGCGGGCTGCGCATCTGGTTGCGGCCCGCAAATTTGGCGGTGTACAGCAGTTGATCTGCCTGATGCAAAGCCATGTCCGGGGTCATGTCCGGGCCAAGCGGGCACCATCCCCCACTGACCGTGAGGGAACCCACTTCAAAGTCATGGTGCTCCACAGCAAAACGGATGCGTTCAGCGATTCTGGCGGCCATGATTGCAGAGGTGCCTCGCAACACCACCAGAAATTCCTCGCCGCCCAGACGGTACACCCGGTCCCAGTTGCGGGTGCTGGACCGCAGGATGCTGCTGAAATCCTTCAGCACCTGGTCTCCCATGTGGTGGCCGTGGGTGTCGTTGACCTGCTTGAAGTGGTCGAGGTCCAGCACCATGAAGACATCTCCAGACTGAAATCCTCCCAGGTCTGCCTCAAATTGCCTGCGGTTGAGGGTGCCTGTGAGGGCATCTGTCTGGGACTGGGTGCGCAGCTCCTGGGTGGCTTTCAGGTACAGGATGCGGGTGCGGATCACCATCATGGCCACAGCAAAACCCAGCACATTGAACAGCAAACTGGGCACAAAGAAATAGGTAAAGAGCGCTGCCCGTTGTTCGGAGAGCAACCACACCAGATGGTAACCGACCAGGGCCAGGGTGCTGATGGTCAGGTAGGGTTTGACATCCTGGGGCACTTTGCGGGCCAGGGGAAGCAGGGTCAGCCAGAAAAACCCCATCCCGATCAGGAACAGCTCTGAAGGCAGGTGGCCCAGAAAAATCAGGCGCACGGCCACCACAGGCAGGGTGCTGAGCAGGCCATAAAACCAGCCGTAACGCAGCGTGATCAGCAGGATGGGCACCAGCCGCAAATCCGAAATGCTGTACCCCTGGTACTGGAAGCCGTGAAACATCAGCACAATCGAGCAACCCGCAGCCAGGGTGGCCCGCAGCAGTTTGACTTTCCAGCTGTCTTCCCGGATTTTCCAATCCGTGTAGGTGAGACTCAGCAGGTAGGACAGCGCAACCACCATGCAGAAGTTCAGAAAAAGTGTGTCGAAAATCCCAGCCATCTTGCCCCCTGTCCCACCGGGGCAGGGTGAGATGCGTACACAAAGCATACACTTGTGACCCTTTCAGTTTTCTGAAGGGAGGCTGAATGAAAACAGGAATGTTGTTACAAAACATCCTCCAGAAAGTGTTTTTCTGGAGGATTGGATCTTTGAATTTTCATTTTTTTGGTTTTTTGTCTTTTCACCTTTTCGCAGATCTGAATTTTTAAAGCTCTGAAATTTCAAAAAATCCAGAATCTCAGACAGGCAACACCTCAAAAGGGAAAGCCAGATCAAAAGCCTCCTCATGGTCTGCCACCACCGACCAGTCTGCAAAATACACTTCCCGGCTGCCCAGAACCAGTTGCAAGTCGTGCTGGGTCAACCATTGCTGGCCTGCATGGTAGGCTTGCATCAAATCGAGCGGTTGTCCGGCCTGCCCCTTGCGCAGGCGGATGTAGGCTTCCCTGTGGGCCGGTTCAAACTTCAGGCTGATCTCTGCAGTGGGGGAGGCCACCCCCTGATAGGGCACGCACACCTCCATCACCCCTCTGGCATCCCTGGAAGGCCCTTCATGGCAGATGGTCCAGTCGATCTCCTCGGGCTGAACCCCGATGCTGTGCAGGTGGGTCCTGATCTTCTGGATGCTGCCCGAAATGAAAGCAGGGGCTTCATGCTGGTAGACCTGGGCGGTGATGGTGGCGACGAAAGCACCGGGAACCTGTCTCTGGGAAACTTCAAAAGCCATGGATGCTCCTTCTCCTGACAGCAGGGTGGTCAGGTACGCTGCGAGGGCCTGGGATTGAACGTGCTGTTTTTCCCGCTGCTGCCAGAGGTCCCGCAGTTCTGTGACCGGATCGGGACTGCTGAGCAGGATCTTGATGCTCTCTATCGGCACATCCATGGCCCGGAGCACCTGAATGATGCGGGCCTGGGCCAGTTGATCCTGTCCGTAGGTCCGGTAACGGTTCTGGGGATCGACATGCAGGGGCACCAACAGCCCGGTTTCCTCGTAAATGCGCAGGGCTTTGCGGGAAAGCCCGGACAGTCGGGAAAAAGCCGCTGGCCCCAGGGGTGGGGAGGTCTGTGTTTTGCTCACAAATGCACTGTAAGCCTGTCCCCAAGGGCGAGGTCAAGGGGCGGGCAAGCTGGACAAAGCAGGCAACCAGGATGGTGTAATGGGAACAGTCCCTGTTCAAAATACATTTCTGAAAGGCAAACCATGACCCAGCCCCACATCCAGACCAGAACTCTTTTTTTGCGGAAAGACAGGATTCCCCTGAACTGCACAGCTTTGCAACAGGCAGGTGTGGCATGAAAACCCTGGACCTGATTGGCATTGGGGAATGCATGGTGGAGTTCCATGCAGACCGGCCCCTGGGTGAAACCTCCACCCTGCACAGAAGTTACGGAGGAGATGTGCTGAACACCCTGGTGATGGGAAGCCGTCTGGGTTTAAAAACCAGTTTCATCAGTCGGGTGGGGAACGATCCTTTTGGGACAGGCCTCTTGCAGGCCTGGCAAAAGGAAGGCGTGGACACCCAGCATGTCCCTCTGGTGGACGGTGAAAACGGCATGTACTTCATCAGCCTCTTGCCCGGAGGAGAGCGGGAATTCACCTACCGGCGTGCTGGCAGTGCAGCTTCACAGCTGAGGTGTGAGCACCTGGATGCTGAACATCTGGCTTCTGCCCGCATGCTGCTGGTGTCTGGCATCACCCAGGCCATCAGCGAAAGTGCCCAGCAAACGGTGCTGGAAGCTGTGAAACAGGCAAAAGCAGCAGGGGTGCAGGTGGTTTATGATCCCAATTTCAGGCCCAGATTGTGGGCAATTCGGGGAGGCCAGCAGCGGGGAAAAGAGGCATTTTTTGAGGTTTTGCCTTTTGTGGATGTGCTGCTGCCCAGTGCACCTGCCGATCTGGTGATGCTGGAACTGGACCACCTTCCCATTCAGGAAGCCCTGCTGGTGCTCTCAAAATTGCACCCCTGTGTGGTGCTGAAAAGTGGAGAAGATGGGGCTTATTTTGCACAGCAGGGCCACCCCGGACATGTGGCTGCAGACCAGGCACAGCAGGTGCTGGACACCACTGGAGCCGGAGACTGCTGGAATGGGGCTTTTCTGCAGCAGGTGTTGCTGGGAGTGTCCCTGCCAGAGGCCATCTGGTTTGCGCACCAGGTGGCGGCACGCAAACTGGCTTACAGGGGAGCGATTCCTCCAAAGGATTTCATGTCAAACATCGCACCCAGAAAGATTTAGAGCAGGCCTGGATTGTGTTGATTGGCATACTGGGCCACTGCAATCAGGCACCTGCAACCTGCCGAGATCACCCCATCGGAGCAGGTTGTTCAGGTGGGCTGAAAGGCGGAGGCTTTACAGCCCAGAGGAGAAGGAGCAAAATAACTCAAAATGATTGAGTTATTGACTGGAGAGGAAGCATGAACAGCAAACACACCGAACAGCAACTGGGCAGCCTGGAACAGAAACTGAACGAACTCCTCACCTGGCGGGACCAGGCCAGCCTTCCCTTAAAGCAGGCCCAGTTCAGACACTGGGACGCTGCAGACTGGCAGGACTGGGACCCTTCAACAGAGTGGCCCTCCCGCAATTTCCCGGTGCAGATGCGTTTTGCTGCACAACTCCCGAAAAGCTGGGAAGGTCAGAAAGTGCATTTGAGAACTTACGTGGGCGGCGAGGCCCTGCTGAAAGTCAACGGGCAGGTGGTCGGCGGACTCAATCCTCATCACAAGGAGTATCCTGTGCTGCAAGCAGCCAGAGCTGCAGAAACCCTGGACATCCACATCACCGCCAGCCCAAAAGGGCTGTTTGGCAGCCCGATTTATCACAACACCATCGAAGAAATCCGCCTGCTCATCCCGGACGAACAGGTGCGCAGCTTCTGTGAAGACCTGCTGGCCTGCTTTGATGCTGCAAAATACTTTTTAAAAGCCGCAAAAGCTGAGCAGGCCCAGATGCTCACCGACCTGATTGCAGAGGCCCTGAGAGGTCTGGATTTGCCCAGAACCCCCAGCCGCAGCTACCTGGGGCAACTGATGAAACACCCCAGAGCCAGCGGTTTTGTTGCAGGCCTGTGGGACGAGTGGCACTTCGAGAAAACCGATTTGCCCCTCTCCGAGCACACCCGTGCGGTGTTGCAGGAACGTCAGGTTCACCTCAAAGAACACCTGATCCGCCTGAGAAACCGCTACCCCAGCGAGGGGAAAGTGCTGCTTTCCGGTCATGCCCACATCGACCTGGCCTGGTTGTGGCCTTTCCACGAAACCCGCCGCAAAATCGAACGCACCTTTGGCACGGTGCTGAACCTGATGGAGCGCTTTGAGGATTTCACTTTCAACCAGTCTTCGGCACAGGCTTACCGCTGGATCGAGCAGGACAACCCCGAGATGTTTGAGAAAATCAAGGAGCGCGTTCAGGAAGGCCGCTGGGAAGTGATCGGAGGCATGTGGGTGGAGCCAGACGGCAACCTGCTCTCCGGGGAATCCTGGGCCAGACAGCTGCTGTACGGCCAGCAGTATTTTCAGAGTCGCTTTGGGAAGAAGGTCAGCGTGTGCTGGATGCCCGACACTTTCGGGTATGCCGCCAACCTGCCCCAGTTGCTGAAACTGGCAGGCATCCCGTATTTTTTCACCAGCAAACTCAACTGGAACGAAACCAACGTTTTCCCTTACAACCTGTACCACTGGGAAGGTCTGGACGGCACACGGGTGCTGTCCCACACCTTCTGCAATCCCAACCAGGGGTACAACGGCAGCATCGAAGCCTTCGACGTTGCAGAAACCTGGAAAAACTTCAGGGGCAAGCGCTTCTTTGACACCACCCTGCTGTCTTTCGGGTACGGAGATGGCGGAGGAGGCCCCACCGAAGAAATGCTGGAGCGCCACCAGCGCCTGCAATCCTTCCCGGGCCTGCCAGAGCTGGAAATGGGCAGGGTAGAAGACCTTTATGAGCGGGCAGAGCGGGAAAGCTCCAGTTTGCCGGTCTGGGTGGGAGAACAGTACCTGGAACTGCACCGGGGCACCTACACCACCCAGGCCCACACCAAGAAACTGCACCGGGAACTTGAGCACCTGCTCCCGGAAGCAGAAGCGGCCTGTGCCCTCTGCACTTTGCTCCTGAAAACAGATTACCCTGCAGAAAAACTGCATGACCTGTGGACCACCTTCCTGCTGCACCACTTCCATGACGTGCTGCCCGGTTCCAGCGTGCATGAGGTGTATCAGGACACCCTGAAAAACCTTGCAAGCGTCAAAGGGCAAACCCTCAAGCTTCGTGAGGAGGCCCTGCAGCAGCTCAGCAACCAGATTCAGGTGGAGGGGGCAGACCAGACCCTGGTGTTGTGGAACCTCACCCTAGATGTTGCTCCTTTGCAAGCCACGGTGTCCTGTCCTCTGGATGGAGGTTTCCAGCTTCGCACTGCAGAAGGTCAGAATGTGCCGTTCCAGAGGGAAGGTGAGACCCTGATTCTGGCAGCTGCTGACCTGCAGATTCCAGCGTTCGGGCATCTGGCCCTCGGGGTGTTTTTGCAGGAAAGTGCACAGGCAGAACCGCAGGTGCAGGCCACCTCAAACATCCTGGAAAACGCCCACCTGAAAGCAGAAATCGGAGCAGATGGAACCCTTCACAGCCTGACAGACAAAGCCACCGGGCGGCAGGTGCTCTCAGGCCGGGGAAACCAGATCTGGGCCTACCCGGATCTGCCCCGCCACTGGGAAGCCTGGGATGTGGATCCCTTTTACGCACTGGACGGTCAGGAGATCACAGCCAGTGCCCCTCCAGTGCTGGTGCAGCACGGCCCTTTGCAAGCCGCCATCGAGGTGGGGCGTGAGCACAACGGCACAAAACTGGTCCAGAGGTATGGGCTTTCGGCCACCTCCAGGCGGCTCGACATCCAGACCACCCTGATGTGTGAAGGCCGCAGAACCCTGCTCAGGGCTTATTTTCCCCTCAATGTGCGCAGCCATGAAGCCTGGTTTGAAACCGCCTACGGTGCCCTTCCCCGGGCCACCCACCGCAACACCTCCTGGCAGCAGGCCCAGTTCGAGGTGCCCGCCCACCGCTGGGCCGACCTCAGCGAGGCCACTTTCGGGGTGGGCCTGCTGAACAACGGCAAATACGGTCACAGTGCGCTGGGCAACACGCTGGGCCTGACCCTGCACCGCGCTCCCCTCTACCCTGACCCTCTGGCAGATGAAGGGGAACACCATTTCACCTATGCCCTTTATCCTCACGCTGGAGACTGGCGCAATGGTAACGTGCAGCAAGCCCACAACCTCAACAGTCCTGCACTGGGCATCTGGAGTTCGCCCACAGGAAACTGGCCCTCCCAGCAGTCCTTCCTGCAGGTGCAAGGTGAAGGGGCGCGGTTCTCGGCCTTCAAGCAGGCCGAGGATGGAAAGGGATTCATTCTGAGGCTCTACGAGGCCCATGGAGGCCGGTCCAGAGTGCAGGTGAAGGCAGAAGGCCTGCAGGTCTCTGGACCGGTGAATCTGCTGGAAGAGGAGCTGCAAGGTGCAACAGAGATCACCCCTTATCAGGTGCAAAGTTTCAGGTTGATCCCACAGTGAGCTTCCAGAGGGCAGATCCGTTGCCTTCTGGGTTGCCCTCTTCTTTTCCAGACCGCTCCAGACCGCTCCAGACCGCTCCAGACCTTTGCAGAACCTTTGCAAAACCTGACCTGAACCTTTGCATTCCCCATCCATTCTGGAGGCATGACGGACTGGATGGGTTTTTTGTGGCTGACCGGATGGCAAATGGCATTGCTGACCTTGAATGTGTTTTTGCTGCTGGGGATGCTGTTTCAGAAGAAAATTCTGCTGAGCGTGGCTGCGCTGGGGATGCTGATTGCGCTGATCAGCGCCCTGCTGAGTGACCTGTCTTTTTTAAGTGGTGTGTTTTATGGGGTGGCAGTGCTGCTTCTGATCAGCGGTCTGGTTGAAACGCGCTGGAAGCTGCAACCCAGAAACAGAATCCTGAGGATCCTGAAGGGAACTCTGGGCGTGCTGGGCATCGCTCTGCAATTGCTGCTGGTGTCCCAGGCCGGAGTGCTCAGGCATCCACCCGTGCAGAATTTTTCCAGCCTGTCTTATCCAGAAGCCTTTTTGCAATTGCACCAGCAACTTGAACAGAAATACCCGTTTGGAGACTGGAAACAAATCCAGTGGGAGCATTTGAAAGCAAGCTTTCTGCCCCGATTTGAGCAGGCCCAGAAAAACCAGGACCAGACAGGGTTTTACCTGACTTTGCGGGAATACCTGCAGGCATTTCAGGACGGACATGTGCGCATTCAGCATGAGAACCTGCTGGACGGCAACCCGGTTTTTGCAAGGCTGTATGGGGGTGGGGTGGGCCTGAGCGCCCTGCAACTGGACAGCAAGGAAGTGCGCATTTCGCTGGTGCTGCCGGGAAGTCCTGCTGCAAAAGCAGGCATCCAGCCAGGTGCCGAACTGGTTCGAGTCAATGGCAAACCTGCTCTCCAGGCTTATCAGCAGGTGAAATTTTTGCTGGGCAGTGCTTCCAGCGCTTTCCAGCAGAGGGAAAGCCAGGGCCGCATGCTCCTGAGGGGCAAGGTGGGAGAAAAAGTGCAGCTTGCCTTTCGCAATCCCAGTCAATCCCTGAAAACAGTTTCCCTGACCTTCGTGCAGGATGGTTTTGCCTCCCTGAAAAAAACCCAGCCCAGCCTGACCCAGCAGGATCTGCAGCAATCTCCCATCGAGCATCAAGTTCTGCAGGGAAAATACGCATACCTGAAAATCAAATTCCTACTGTCCAGCGATGCCAGCCCTGACCCTGAACAGGAAGTTTCAGATGTGCTTGCAAGCTGGAACCAGCAAAAGATTTCTGGACTGGTGCTGGATTTGCGGGACAATCCCGGTGGAGAAGATGAACTGGCCGCCAGAATTTCCGGGCATTTCCTGAAAAGCAGCACCTTCTACGAACAGGTCAGCTATTTCAATTTATGGACCAGCAGCTTTCTGGTGAATTCTTCAGAGGTTTTGAAGGCAGAGGCAGCCCAACCTGCCTTCACCAGGCCTATGGTGGTGCTGATCAATGCCCGCACGGCCAGTTCAGCAGAAGGCATCCCCCTGATGCTCAAAAACCAGCCCCAGGTGAAGGTTGTGGGTTTCTCCAGCACAGCAGGTGCTTTTGGGGTGCTGACCCGTCCTCTGCGTTTCAACATGCCAGGCGGTCTGCAAGTGCAATTCCCGGATGGTCGTTCTCTGGATGCCCAGGGGAACATTCAGGTGGAAAAAGGAACAGGGGAGGGTGGGATCGCACCAGACCTGAACATCCCTCTGGACCTGAAGGCTTTCCAGCAGAAATACGTTCAGGGAAAAGATGTGGAGCTGGAAGCCGCAGTGAAATTGCTGCAGGAGGGGTGGTGAGGATCAGCATTCCGGTCATTCGGCAACAGGCAGGCCAAAAGATTGCAGTTGTTTCTTGAGGGAATCCATGAACTCAGCCAGAGACAGGCGACTGGTGGCAAGCAACACCTGCTCCTTCAGTTCTCCGGCCAGAATTTGACCTGAGAGGCAAGCCTCTTCCAGGCGTTTCATTTCATGCTTGCTGAGGTGCTTTTTGAGCAGCATGGTCAGGGCTGCTTTGGCTTCCTGGTATTGTTCCTGGGGGGTGAGTGCCTTCAGGAACTGTTGTGCAGCTTCAGCTTCCCTCATGGCCTTTTCTTCTGCCAGCTGGGTGGCCTGACGCACCCGCTCTGTGGTTGTTTCTGGTTGCATGGGTTGCACTTCCACCACAGGGGCCGGGCTGTACTTGTCCTCGCTTTTCAGATAATCCACGATGAAACCTGGCATGTTCTTGATCTGGTACCCTGTGGCCCGGCGTTCCAGTGCATACTGGACAGCCTGTTCCACCCTGTCTCCATAAAGTTTGCTGACTTCCTGTGCGGCGCCCACAGAAAAGCCGACATCCCTGAGGGTGGCCACCAGGGCTGGATCTGGAGCATCTGAAGACTGAAAGTGGTACGTCAGGATTTGCTTCATGCCCCTTCCTTCGATCACCACTTCCCGCAGGTATCTGGCAGCAATGAGTTCCTCATGGGCAGGAATCAGGGCACGACGCACAATCTCGGAACGGTCACTGACGATCCCGCAGGCTTGCCGCCAGTCTTCAAGTTGCACCGAGAGCTGCATCAGGCGGCTTCCATCTGGCTGCATGCGGTAACTTTCCAGCAACCTGCACAGGGCACGGGCAGGGGGCTGCTCAAGCTGCAACAGCAGTTGACTGTCCAGTGCCTGGGTGTATCCAGCCCGGATGCTTTCTGCCAGCTGGTCTCCCAGTTTGATGCTGAGGCTTGCCGTCTCATCCAGTCCAGGGAGGTCAGATTGAACATCAAATTCCCGGTATTTGATGCGGTCAATGTAACGCATGGTGTCGGTGTCCCACTTGCGCCGACCAATGTGGTCATGCCAGCCTTCGCTCACCAGGAAGCTGGTGGTGGCAAGACGCAGCAAGCTGTCTTTCAAACGGTGGTAATTGAGGCCGTTCTGGGCCATTCCAGACATTTCTCGCAGTTCGTAAGCCGTGGTGTGCACCCAGCCATGCACCGGGCAACCCGCCCGCACATAGAGGGTCTGGATGGCCAGGACCACATCGGTGTCTACACCGTGGGGTCTGCCTTTGGGGGCAAAACACTGGATGCGGTAAGGGCGCCCGTCGATCTGCCATTCGGCATCCCATTTTGTCACGCTGGTGTCCACCCGACTCTGCATGCTGATGATGCCAAGACGGGCAGTGTTGCGTTCGTCTCGCCGGTCCATCTGGGATTTGTTGGGGTTTTTGGACATGTCTCTGCTTTCTGTTGTTGTTTATATATATTAAATAATAAAAGAAAACAACAACAGTGTAACGAAAATCATTCCGTTCTGGACGCAAAACAAGGTCTGAACCACACAAAGGTATCCCTATTCTGGGGGTCAAACCACACAAAATTATCCCTAGTTTTTGGGTCGAACCACACAAAGGTATCCCTAGGAGGTTTGACCAACCACACAAAGGTATCCCTAGGACAAAATAAACCACACAAAGGTATCCCTACAACCACACAAAGGTATCCCTATTTTGGAGGCCAACCACACAAAGGTATCCCTAGTGCCATATTTCTTCTCCCACAAAGCAAATATGGCGTTTTACCTCCAAAACCACACAAAGGTATCCCTATTTTGGAGATCAAACCACACAAAGGTATCCCTAGTGCCATATTTGCTTTTTCAGAGAGGAAATTCTGATTTTTCAAAAATCGTCCAGAAAGAGCCATGGACTGCAAACCACACAAAGGTATCCCTATTTTTTGAGTTTTCCCTGGATCAAGGCCATCCTGAGCCAAACCACACGAAAAGACTCTCAGGTGAGCTGGTGTTAATGCAGCAAAGGAAAAAACTTGATTTTGGTTTCCAAACCACACAAAGGTGTCGCTATAGAAGCCGCAGCCAAACCACACAAAGGTATCCCTAAAATCACGCAAAGGCATTCTTGCACCATAAAAAATTTTGATTCTGATTTTCATTGTTTAGGATGAAAAAATTTGATTTTGAGGTCAAAACCACACAAAGGTGTCGCTATGGAAGCCGCAGCCAAACCACACAAAGGTATCCCTATTCTGAAAGGCCAAACCACACAAAGGTATCCCTACCCTGAAAGGCCAAACCACACAAAGGTGTCGCTGTTCACCTCAAAAGCATCTTCTGAAGAAGCGTCCCACACGCACTTTTGCAA
>NZ_BMOD01000043.1 GCF_014646895.1 Deinococcus roseus | reverse complement strand
CGTTGGTCTCTCAGGTGGAGGGTCGGGAGGTCCTGCTGTAAGGTCATTCCTCTATTGTGAGGACTTTGTGTTCACTGCTCAGGGGCTTCACTGGGGGTGCAACCATGCTCCGGTTTCAAAGGTGCGTTTCACGGCCAGGCTGGCGGCCCCCACCACCCAGGGGGTGAATTGCTCCTGGTGCCAGGAAACCACGTGAAAGGAAAGGGGTTCGGTTTGCGGGGCGAACAGGTGTTCCCTGAGGCTGTGCTGCAGGGGATCAAAGAACAGGGGACCGAACCGTGCCGCTTCCCCGCCGAAAATGATTTTTTCTGGGGCGAAGACGTTCACCAGGTGGGCCAGGTGGAAGCCAAGCAACTGGCCTGCTTCCTGCAGGACCTGTTGTGCCCCGGTGTCCCCGGTGTGGGCGAGTTTGAGCATGTCATCCATGGTGAGGCTGTCTTGATCGGGGTGGTTCTCCAGGAAGGTTTGCAGGATGCCCCATTCGCTGACAAAAGCTTCGAGGCAGCCTTGCCGGCCGCAACTGCAGGTTCGGCCCCCGGGTTGAATGGTGTTGTGGCCGAATTCTCCAGCCCCGCCGTTTTTTCCCCGGTAGAGTTTGCCGCCGGTGATCAGGGCGGAACCCAGCCCCAGGCCGTTGGCGATGACCAGCAGGTTCTGGCTCTGTTTGCCGTGGCCGAAGAGCATCTCGCTGGCTGCAAAGGCGTTGATGTCGTTGTCGATCACGGTGGGCAGTTCGGTGTGCTGGGAGACCAGGTGTGCGAAGGGCACGCCTGTCCACCCGAGTGGGCTGTTGAACAGCACCATGCCGGTGCTGCTGTCGATCACCCCGGCGAGGGCAATGCCCATGCCTATGCAGTGGTCCTGGGGGACATGGTGGGTGCTGAGCAGGTGCTGGGCCAGCCTGGCGACGTGCTGGGCGACCAGTTCAGGTTTGGTGCCCTGGAGGGGTTCGGTGTGGTGGGCGAGCACCCGGGTGGAGAGGTCGGTGAGCACCAGGTGGAGGTCCTGTCCGGAGAGGCGCACCCCGATGGCATGGAACTGGGTGTAGTTGATGTCCAGGAAGACGGGTTTGCGTCCGCCGAGGGCTCCGGAGGGGCCGATGCTGGTTTCGACGATGAGCCCTTCTTCGATGAGTTCTGCGGTGAGGCCGGTGAGGGTGGCTTTGCTGAGCCCGGTGTGTGGGACGAGGTCGGTGCGGCTGGTGGGGCCGAGGGTGCGCAGGTGGCGGAGGATTTCCAGGCGGTTGTGGTGGCGGAGGGCCTGGGGGTCACCTTTGGGGGAATGGGGGGGTTGATTCATACGTTGAACCAACCTATAATACCACTGTTCTCTTCTTGATGCCTCTGTGGTGCACCCTGGTGCACCAAAAACTGTTGCCTCGCCTGCTTTTTCGGGCGGGTGGGGGGTCGTCTTGCAGGAGAAACGCTGTGCTGCAGATGGTATTGCCAAACCCAGCTTGGCCTGCTACTGTAGATTTTATAAAATATAAAATCTGAGAAAAATACTGTGTGAGACAAAAAATCTCGCAACGGTGTCTCAGTCCAGAAAGGAAAAACCCATGCCCAGCCGCTACCTCGCCCACCTCGCCCACACCGAACTCCTCACCCCCCACCTCCAGCAGTCCATCCAGTTCTTCCAGGACGTGATGGGCATGACCCTCACCCACCAGGAAGGAAACAGTGCCTACCTCAGGTGCTGGGGTGACCCCTACCTCTACAGCCTGATCCTCACCGAAGGAGACAAACCCGCCCTCGGCCACGCCGCCTGGCGCACCAACGGCGAACTCGAACTCCTCGAAGCCGTGCAGCGCCTCGAAGAAGCCGGCCACACGGGACAGTGGGTCGAAAAAAGCCACGGCCACGGCCGCAGCTACCGCTTCCAGAGCCCCGGCGGCCACCAACTGGAAATCTTCTGGGAGGTCGAGCACTACACCGCCCCCGACCACCTGAAATCCACCTACCCTGAACGCCCCCAGCGCTTCACCGGAGCAGGCACCGCCGGCCGCCAACTCGACCACATCACCTTCGCCACCCGTGACGTCATCAAAGACGCCCACTTCTACCGGGACGTGCTGGACTTCCGCTTCATGTGCTACAACGGCATGGAAGACAACCCCGACCAGGTGGTCTTCGGGATGGTCACCACCAACGAAAAAGCCCACGACCTCGCCCTCGGCATCGACTTCTCCGGCATCCCCGGACGCCTCCACCACCTGGCGTTCTGGCTGGACTCCCGCGAAGACCTGCTGCGCGCCGCCGACATCCTCATCGAAAACGGCGTGCACATCGAATACGGCCCCGGCAAGCACGGCATGGGCGAACAGAACTACCTGTACTTCCGTGAACCCGGCGGGGTGCGCATCGAACTCAACACCGGCGGGGTCAGGAATTACGTTCCCGACTGGAAGACCGTGGTGTGGAAACCCTCCCAGGGCTCAAACAGCATGTACCGCAACCAGGGCATGCCCAACTCCATGCTCGAAGCCTTCCCACCCGCCAATGCCCCCGCAGCAGCCGAAATCGACCTTCCTGCCCCGGTGAACCCCTGGGTCAAGCACGGCTGAACGGAGGAACCCCATGGCAAGAATCAACAAGGTCTTGATCGTCGGAGGCGGCATTGCCGGACTCACCCTCGCCATTGGCCTCACCCAGCAAGGCATCGAAGTCGACCTCGTCGAAATCAAAACCGAATGGACGGTCTACGGGGTGGGCATCATCCAGCAGGCCAACGTGCTCCGCGCCATGGAACACCTTGGGCTCCTCGACACGTACGTCGCCACCGGCTTCCCCTTCGATGAAGTCGGCATGTACGGACCGGACGGCGGACTCAGGGTGAAACTCCCCAGCCCCCGCCTCGCCGGAAACCGCTACCCCGCCAACATGGGCATCTCCCGCCGGGCCCTGCACGACATGCTCACCCACACCGCACAGGAAAAAGGCACCCGGGTGCGCCTCGGCATCACCGTGCACAGCTTCGAAGAGGGACCAGACCACATCGAAGTCACCTTCACCGACGGCACCCAGGGCCAGTACGACCTGGTGGTCGGGGCGGACGGCCTCTACTCCAAGGTGCGCACCCTGCTCTTCGGGGACATCAAACCCACCTTCAGTGGGATGTCGGTGTGGCGGCACAACTTTCAGCGCCCAGCGCACGTCGATCACCTGATGGCCTACCCCAGCACCCCCCACACCAACGCCGCTGGCATCGTGCCACTCGGGAAGGATTTGATGTACCTCTTTGTCACCTCCCGGGAAGACGGCAACCCCTGGATGCCCCAGGAGAAACTGCACCAGTTGATGCAAGAGCGCATGCAAGGCCTCGGCGGTCTGGTTGGAGAGCTCGCACGGGAGATCACCGACCCTCAGCAGGTCGTCTACAAACCCATCGAAGTGGTCTTCCAGGACGGCCCCTGGCACAAAGGCCGGGTGCTCCTGATCGGGGACGCCGTGCACGCCACCAGCCCGCACGTTGGGCAGGGTGCAGGCATGGCCATTGAGGACAGCGCCGTGCTCAGCGAAATGCTCCCAGGAAGCCACCACCTGGAAGACACCCTTCAAGACTTCACCCGGCGGCGCTTCGAACGCTGCCGCACCATCCACCAGATGAGCATGCAGGTCAACACCTGGGAACTCACCCACCCCCCCGACGCCAACACCCCAGGGATCATCCAGCAGATGATGCAGTACACCGCGCAACCCATCTGAAACCCCCCTGCCAGCGGAAGCCCGATTTGGGCTTCCGCCGGGCTTCCCTCACGGAAAGGTGGACCCTGTTAAAATGCAGACACGAAGGTGTCCCCCCCATGATCACGAAAACCATCAAATCCGCCGTGGCCCAATTGCTCAGAGACGACATCATCCGCGGCACCTTCCGGCCCGGGGAGCGCCTCAGGCTGGAGACCCTCACGGAACGTTACGGGGTGAGCATGACCCCCATCCGCGAAGCCATGACCACCCTGCAATCCGAAGGGATCGTCACCATCTTGCCGCACAAAGGGGCGCAGGTCACCGAATTTTCACCCAGGGAAATCCGGGAACTCTTCGAGATGCGCGCCACCCTGGAACGTCTCGCCACCCTGCGGGCCGTGCCTTTCGTGAAAAAACGGGACGTGCAGGCCCTGCAGAAACTCGTCGACCAGATGAACGAACTGCACCGGCATTTCGACATGGTGGAGTACTCCCGCCTCAACCTCTCCTTCCACCTCTCCCTGTACGGCCTCTCCGGGTACCACCACCTGCAAAAAACCATCGAAGCGGAAAGCTACCGGGTGATGCACTACATGCACACCTTCACGGACGTGATGCCCTTCATGAAAGACCAGGATGTGGACCATCAAACCATCCTCAACCTCGCTGCAAGGCACCAGGCCGAAGAGGCCGCCGACAAAGTGCACCAGCATGTGCTGGTCAAAGGCATGGCCATCGCCAATCAACTCGCCAACCCCTGAACCTGGGGGGTGAAGGGTGAAACTCGGCACCCTCAAAAACGGCACCCGGGACGGCACCCCGGTGGTGGTCTCCCGGGACTTGCAGCGCGCCGTGCACCTCTCCCACCTCCACCCGACCCTGCAAGGTTTGCTGGACGACTGGGAGCGTGTGGAAGCCGAGTTGCAACACCTCTCCGACGTGCTCAACGCCGGGCAGTGCAAGGTGGCGTTCCCGGTGAAACCCACCGACTTCATGGCCCCCATCCCCAGGGCGTATGGTTTCGTGGACGCCTCGGCGTTCCTGCACCACGGTCAGCTGATGACCCGGGCGTTCGGCCTGCAGGTCACCGTGCCTGAAGGCGACTCCATCCTCTACCAGGGGGCTTCAGACCGGTTCCAGGGGGCCTGCGACCCACACATGGTTCCAGCTGGTGACCTGCAGGTGGATTTCGAAGGGGAAGTCGGGGTGGTGCTCTCAGACACCCCCATGGGGGTGACGGTGCAAGAAGCAAAGCAGTGCATCCGCCTGCTGGTGCTGTTCAACGACATGAGTTACCGGCGGTTTTTGCAGCAGGAACTCCTCAGTGGCTTCGGGCCCATCCACGCCAAACCCACCACCACCTTCGCCCCGGTGGCCGTCACGCCAGATGAACTCGGAACCCACTGGAAGGACGGCCGGGTGCACCTGCCCCTCACGGTGCACCTCAACGGGCACCTCTTCGGGCAGCCCCACGGGGGAGAAATGGATTTTTCCTTCCCGGAACTCATCAGTCAGCTCGCCCGCACCCGCAGCCTCGCTGCAGGCACCGTGCTGGGCTCCGGCACCTTCTCCAACCGGGACCCCTCCAGGGGTTCGGCGTGCATTTCGGAACGCCGTGCCCTGGAAATGATCCAGACCGGATCCCCCCGCACCCCGTTCATGAACGTCGGGGACCGGGTGCGCATGGAGGTGTTCCTCCCCGACAAAAGCACGGTTTTCGGGGCCATCCACCAGCAGGTGGTGGCCCACACCACGCCGGTACTGACCGGACAGGAGTGACATGTTCAAGTACTTTCCCACCAATTACGTCTGGAACATCGCCATCAACCTCGCCCTGGAGATGGGCGCCAAAATCGGTGAAATCGACGAGATGTGCCAGCCCGTGCTGGACGCCTCCAGAAAAGGCGATGATGCCGGCACCGTGGATTTCATGCGCTCCTGGGTGGAGATGGCCGACAAGCTGAGCGACCTCGCCCAGGAGGACCTGGTACAGGGCCGGGAACTCAGCGCGGGCAGCAAACTCGCCCGGGCCTCCACCTACTACCTGACCGCCGAGCGGTTGCAGTCCAGCGGCTTTGCGGAGCGGCTCCCCCTGTACCAGAAGTTCCTTGCGGCCTTCCAGAGGAGCATCCTGCTCAGTGGGGAGAATTGTGAGCGTCTCGAAATCCCCTATGAAGGCACGCACCTCAGTGCCCTGTACGTGCGGGCCGAAGGGGTGAAAGGCCCCGCCCCGGTGCTGGTGCAGGTCAATGGACTCGACAGCACCAAGGAGATGGTCTACCGCATTGCTCCAGCGCAAGCCCTCGCCCGGCGAGGGGTGTCCTCCCTGATCCTCGACCAGCCTGGCACCGGAGAAGCGCTCAGGCTGCAGGGCCTCACCGCGGTGGTGGACAGTGAACGCTGGGCCAGCAAAGTGATGGACTTTCTGGAGACCCGCAAGGACATGGATTCCAAACGCATCGGGCTGATGGGGGTGTCCCTGGGAGGATACTACGCCCCCCGCGCCGTGGCCTTTGAACCCCGCTTCGCCCTCGGTGCCGTGTGGGGCGCGAACCACAACTGGGGTGAAGTGCAACTCCGCAGGCTGCGCAACGAAGGGGACCGTCCCGTCCCCCACTACTGGGAGCACGTGCAATGGGTGTGGGGCAAGCAGAACATGGAGGAATTCATGGAACTCATCCCCCAAATCCACCTGAACGGCATCCTCGACCGCATCCGGGTGCCTTTCCTGGTCACCCACGGGGCCGACGACCGGCAGATTCCCCTCGATTACGCCCACCAGACCTACGCGGGCCTGGTGAACAGCCCGGACCGGGAACTGAAAATCTTCACCCGCCGGGAAGGGGGCAGCCAGCACTCCAGCCTGGACAACAGCAGCAACGCCGGGGATTTCATTGCCGACTGGGTGACTGAACGCCTCGGTGGCCGCACCCACACCCAGGGCAAAGCCGTGGCACAGCAACACTGAAGAGCACCGTGGGCCTGCTGGACACGGCACGGCCCACCCGTCCCCAAAGGAGGTGCCCATGTCACCGGTGAACCGACAGGGGCTTGCAGTCCAGCGGGGCTTAGAAAAAGGAGGTGAAAGGCAGGACCAGAGAAACACAGCAACAAGGGCCGGGACACAGGTGTCCCGGCCCTTCTCAATGGTGGGCTTTGACCACCACAGCGATGCCCATCCCGCCCCCAATGCACAAACTGGCCACCCCGAATTCCCCACCGGTGCGTCTCAGGGCATGCGTCAGGGTGACCAGCACCCGGGCCCCACTCGCTCCGATGGGGTGCCCCAGGGCGATGGCCCCTCCGGTGACGTTCACCTGGCGGTCATCGAGGGCGAGTTCCTGCATCACCGCCAGGGATTGCGCGGCAAAAGCTTCATTCAGCTCGAACAGGGAGATGTCCTGCTGGGACAGCCCTGCTTTCTGCAGGGCCAGGGGCACCGCCCGGGCGGGACCGATGCCCATTTGCATGGGGTCCACCCCCACAGCGGCATACGAGACGACCTCGGCGAGGATGGGCAACCCCTGGGCCTCGGCGTACTCCCGTGAAGCCAGGTACAGCAGGGCCGCCCCGTCGTTCAGGCCACTGGCGTTCCCGGCGGTGACCGTGCCCTCCGGCAGGAACGCGGGTTTCAGGCGGGCGAGGGTTTCTGGGGTGGTGCCGGGTCGGATGTGCTCATCGTGCTCGACCTGCAACACCTGACCCCTGGGGCCTTTGACCTCCACCGGGAGGGTTTCTGCCTGAAAATGCCCCTGCTCCCGGGCTTCGGTGGCCCGGCGGTGGCTTTCTGCAGCAAAGAGGTCCTGGTCCTGGCGGGTGATGCCCCTTTCACGGGCAAGGTGTTCGGCGGTGATGCCCATGTGCACGTGATGGAACGCGTCGGTGAGGCCATCAACGAGCACGGTGTCACGCACCTCGGCGTGGCCCAGCCGGACCCCCTGGCGCAGCGCTGGCATGACGTGCGGGGCGAGGGACATGTTCTCGATGCCTCCGGCGAGGTAGGCCTGGCCGTCCCCGCACCGGATGCCGTGCACGGCGGTGATGATTGCCTGCAGGCCACTCCCACACACCCGGTTGACGGTCTGGGCGGGCACCCGGTGGGGAAGGCCGGCGTGCACGGCGACTTGCCGGGCGACGTTCATGCCTTGACCGGCCTGCAGGACATTCCCGATGATCACGTCTTGTAGGTCCCCTGTGGGCAGGCCTTCCAGGGTGGCCCTGGCCGCTTGCACCCCAAGTGTGACTGCAGGGGTGTCCCTGAATGCCCCCAGGAAGGTCCCGATGGGGGTGCGCCGGGCCTGCACGATGACCACGTCCGTCACCTCCCCACCCCCTCAGGCACCCGCACCGGTGCGCCGGTTTTGCGTTCCACCTCCTCCACTTCCACCCCCGGAGCGAGTTCCACCAGGGTCAGTCCGGTGGGGGTGACGTCCAGCACGCACAGGTCGGTGATGATGCGGGAGACCACATTCTGGCCGGTGAGGGGGAGGGTGCAGTGTTGCAGGATTTTGTGCTCCCCGGTTTTGGTGGTGTGTTCCATCAACACCACCACCCGTTTCACCCCGGCCACCAGGTCCATGGCGCCCCCCATGCCTTTGACCATCTTGCCGGGCACCATCCAGTTGGCGAGGCTGCCTTTCTCGGAGACCTGCAAGGCCCCCAGGATGGCGAGGTGGATGTGTCCGCCGCGGATCATGGCGAAGGCGTCGCTGCTGGAGAAGAAACTCGCCCCGGGGACGCTGGTGACGGTTTGCTTCCCGGCGTTGATGAGGTCGGCGTCCACTTCGGCGTCCACTGGGTAGGGGCCGATGCCGAGCAGGCCGTTTTCGCTGTGCAGCATCACGTGCATGCCGGCAGGGATGTGGTTGGCCACCAGGGTGGGGAGGCCAATGCCGAGGTTGACGTAAAAGCCGTCCTGGAGTTCAAGGGCGGCCCGTCGGGCCATGTCGTTGCGGGACCAGGGCATTCACATCCCTCCTTGCACGGTGCGTTGCTCGATGCGCTTTTCTGGGTTTGGGTTCACAACCAGGCGTTGCACGAAAATGCCAGGGGTGTGCACCTCATCCGGGTCGAGGGTGCCACTGGGCACCAGTTCTTCGATTTCTGCGATGGTGACTTTGCCGCAGGTGGCCATGACCGGATTGAAGTTGCGGGCGGTTTTGCGGTACACCAGGTTCCCTTCCGGGTCCCCTTTCCAGGCTTTGATCAGGCTGACGTCCGCCTGGATGGCTTCTTCCATGACGTACACTTGACCATGGAACACCTTGAGGGGTTTGCCGTGGGACACCCGGGTGCCCACCCCGGTGCGGGTGAAGAAAGCGGCAATGCCGGCCCCTCCGGCCCTGAGGCGTTCTGCGAGGGTGCCTTGTGGCACGAATTCCACTTCCAGGTCACCTTCCAGGTACTGGCGTTCGAATGCTTTGTTTTCGCCGACGTAACTGCTGATCATCTTGCGGATCTGCCGGGTGTGGAGCAGCAGACCCAGGCCCCAGTCATCCACCCCAGCGTTGTTGCTGGCCACCGTGAGGTTGCTGGCTCCGGTTGTGCGCAGGGCCAGGATGAGTTGCTCGGGAATGCCGCACAGGCCGAAGCCACCCACGGCGATCAGCTGGCCGTCTCTGACCACATCCTGCAAGGCTGAAAGGGCATCAGGGTAAAGTTTGTTCATGCTGGACTCCCGTTCACAGGAGGGCCACCACCCGGGCAGGGGCGGCGCTGCCGCCGACCAGGCGCAGGGGGAAGCAGCTGACCATGAAGCCTTTGGGGGGAAGCGAGGACAAATTGACCAGGCGTTCAATCTGGGCGTAGGGGAGGTCCAGCTGGTGGGCGGCCCAGAAGATGCCCCCTTTTTGGTGTTCCTGGGCGTCCCTGGCCTGCAGGTGCAGGGGGCGGTCCCATCCCCAACTATCAATGCCCATCACCCGGATGCCTTGCTCGAACAGGTACCGGGTGGCTTCTGCGGTGACGCCGGGGCCTCTGAGCCAGTAGTCCCCCTGTCCGTAAAATTGGTCCCGTCCGGTGTGGATCAGGACGATCTCCAGGGGGGAGAGGGTGTGGTTGATGCCTTGGAGGGCTTGCTGGAGGTCATGGAGGGTGATGGCTTCGCCGTCTTCTTTGTGCTGGAAGTTCAGGCAGATGCCAGGCTGGAAGAACCACTCCAGGGGGAGTTCGTCGATGGTCTGGCTGTCTTGGCCCTGGATGCTGCTGTTGTAGTGCCGGGGGGCGTCGATGTGGGTGGTGGAGTGGGTGCCGAGTTCCCGGATGGTGTCGGTGGCCCAGCCTTCTTGCTGGTGCAGCAGTTCACGGGGCACCTGGAACATCTGTTCGATGTCATCTGCCCCTTGCTGGTTGGTGCGGTATTCGATGTGGATGCGCTGGAAAGCGGGAACGTCCGCCGGGGTGTTTTGCAGGGGGGCGGACAGGTCAATGGGCTGCATGGTTGCTCCTTCGGTGGGTCAGGGCAGGCCGACAGGGCGTCCGGTGGACCCGCAGGGGTCAGGTTGGAGGCCGGTGGGTCAGGTCGGGTTTGTGGGGGAAGGACAACACCGGGTGCAGGGGCCCGGAGGGGTGGTGAACCGTGGTTTCACTGTAGCAGGGGAGGGGGTGAAGGCAAATCATTTGTGCAGACGTGTGAGGTTCTGGTTGGAATGTCAATTTGTAACCTGTTTGCTGAACGACATTTCCGGGTTTGAGTTGGGGTTGTAGGTTTACTCATCATGTGAGCCTTGACGAAATGTTGAAAAAATGTTACTGTCCAGATGGTTCACACCCCAATTCAAGTTGTCCCCTCGCCACACCTGTGGCGGCTCCCCCATGCCCGGTCGGCCCACGGTTGCCCAGCAGGCAGGGAGGGCAGCCCCCTGCAAAGGAACACCATGCCCAGATTCCACTTCAAACCCACCGCCCTGAGCCTCCTCACCCTCAGCCTGGCCGCCTGCAGCACCCTGCAAGCCCCCAACACGGCCACCCCTGACCTTCCCACAGTTGCCCAGAACGACCTGGACTCCACCGCCGACCAGCAAGCCCGGGCCCTGCTCGCGCAGATGACCCTGGATGAAAAAATCCAGCTGGTGCACGGTGCAGGCATCGGCAGCAGCCCACTCGGCGGCGGAGGATTCATCAAGGGCATCCCCCGCCTGGGCATTCCCGATTTGAACATGGCCGACTCCGCCGCCGGGGTGAACGCAGGCATCCAGGGCGCCGTGGCCTACCCTGCCCCCATTGCCGTTGCTTCCAGTTGGGATCCCAATCTCACTTTTGAACTCGGCACCCAGATCGGCAAGGAACTGCGGGTTCGGGGCTTCGCGGTGGGCCTGGGCAGCGGGGCGAACATGGCCCGCGACCCCAGGTACGGCCGCAACTGGGAGTACCTCGGCGAAGACCCCTTCCTCGCCGGGACCTTCCTCACCCAGCGCACCCTCGCCGTGCAAGCCCAGTATGTGATCTCCAACCCCAAACACCTGGTGGGCAACGAACAGGAAACCAACCGGTTTTACTCCAACTCGGTGATCGATGAGCGCACCCTGCGGGAAATCTACCTGCTGCCCTTCGAAATGACCGTCAAAACCGCCCAGCCCGGCACCATCATGTGCGCGTACAACCTGGTGAACGGCAGCAAAGCCTGCGAAAGCAAAACGCTGCTCACCGACATCCTCAAAACCGAATGGGGCTTCAAAGGGGTGGTGATGTCCGACTGGATTTTCGCCCTCACCGACACTGTGCGTGGAGCAAATGCAGGGCTGGACGAAGAACAACCCGGCTCGCAAGACGACTACCAGAGCGTTTACGGTCTGCCGCCCAGCAACTTCAACCAGAAACTCAAAGCCGCTGTGTTGAACGGCAGTGTGCCCATGTCACGCCTGGATGACATGGTGTTCCGCAAACTCCGCACCCTCTACCGCTACGGCATCATGCAAAACCCACCCACGGTGAGTGGAAGCATTGATCGCGCCACGGGGGAAGCCCTGGCCCAGAAAGCCGCCAGTCAGTCGATGGTGTTGCTGAAAAACGCGGTGCCCACCGGAAGCAGCAGCAGTGTGCTCCCGATCAGCAAAACCATCCAGAAAATCGTGGTGATTGGCGGGCACGCCGACGTCGGGGTGATGAACGGTGGGGGCAGTGCCGCGGTGATCCCCCAGGACGGCAACCCTGTCCCCTGCCTGACCCCCGGTGCGGCGTTTGATCCAGGTGGGGTGTTCTCCAAGTGCGCCCCTTACTACAAGTCTTCCCCCTTGCAGGCCATCAAAGCCAAAGTCCCCGGTGCAACCGTCACCTACTACAGCGGGGAAGACAGTGCCGCTGCAGCGAACGCTGCCGCCACGGCAGACTTGGCCATCGTGTTCGCCACGCAGTTCACCAGCGAAAACATGGACCTCACGGACCTCAACCTCCCCAACAACACCACCGACCCGGCCAACCAGGCCTACGACCAGAACAACTTGATTGCTGCGGTTTCCGCCAAACAGAAACGCACGGTGGTGGTGCTGGAAAACGGGGGTCCCGTCAAGATGCCCTGGATCAGCAGTGTCCCGGGCATCCTGGAAGCCTGGTACCCGGGGGTGCGCGGAGGTCAGGCCATTGCGGACGTCTTGTTCGGGGACGTGAACCCCAGCGGCAAACTCCCCGTCACCTTCCCGAAAACCGAAGCCGACTTGCCTCAGAAAGCCATCTCCAGTGCCAGTGACGTGCCTTACACCGAGGGGCTCAAAATGGGGTACCGCTGGTATGACAGCCAGAACATCACCCCGCTGTTCCCCTTTGGGCATGGGCTGTCGTACACCACCTTCAGCACCTCCAGTTTGATCACCACCAAAGAAGCCAATGGGGACGTCACGGTGCGCTTCACCCTGAAGAACACCGGGGTGCGCGCTGGAGCGGAAGTCGCCCAGGTGTACGCTGCGCTGCCTGCCTCTGCGGGAGAACCGTTCAAACGCCTGGTGGGCTGGCAGAAAGTGAATTTGCAGCCCGGGCAGGCCACCCAGGTGACGGTGACCGTCAAGAAAGAACGCCTGAACATCTGGGATGCCAGCAACCACCGTTGGGTGACCCCCGCAGGCACCTACACGTTCTTTGTGGGCAACTCGTCCCGCGATCCGGGCATGGTTTCTGCCGCCCGCAGTTACTGAACGGCAAAGGCAGCAAGGCCGGTGGACATCCACCGGCTTTTTTTGATGGGTGAATGGGAGCGGGTCAAAGGCTCAGGTGTTTGTTGTGTGGTGGGGCTGAACGGTGCTCGTCGCTGACCCAAAAACCATGGTATGGTGGATGGAACGGTTTGCCGGTGTGCATTTTGTGGCTTGATGCCCCTCGTGTCATCACACTCTCGAAGGTCTGGAATTTTTAGCCACTTCTGACCAGGCTCTGGAAAAAATGCAGCGTTTATGCCATGATGGTGGCATGACCCTGTCAGCAGTGCCTTTGAACGAACACATCCTGCAAAACAAAGAACCATTTCAGATCCTGATCGACCGCATCACCCGCATTTGCACCGAAACCCACCAGCAGTCCAAGTTGCGCCTGTTCAACCCTGCCCACGCGGCAGGAGCAGAGCGTTACAACGCCCTGGTGGAAGAGGTGTTCAAACTGGCCGCACTGCTGCAACACGACCACCCCCACATCCGTCCCTTTTACCTGCCGTACCGCCGCGACCAGGAAATGCCCTACGAAATCCAGGACATGGACCGCTTCATCCGGGCGATGCGGGACCAGGGGTACCGGCTCAACGGGCGCACCGGCCTCAAAGTCGGCAAACGCACCTACCTGTTGGTCAACGCCAACACCTACCCCAAATCCACCGCCAAAGGCCTGCTGGAGTTCGCATGCCTCAACAGCACCGAACTGACCCAGCGCAAAAAGAGCGTACTGGACTTGTTCCCCAGAATGCTGGATGAAGACGACGATGTGGCCTACCTGTGCCTGGCCACCCACCTGGACCCCGAGTATCTAGGCCTGTGCAAAAGCATCTTTGCCATCAAACCCAATCCAGAGGCACACGGGATTCCCGAAGCGCTGGACCGGTATGATTTTGCAGATGACTTCAACCTGTTCGGCAACGGCATCCAGGTGACCGCCCCTCCACTTCCCAAAACAGGCCAGCCCCGCTGGAGTCAGCATCCCCAACCCGGATTGCTCGGCGGCACAGAGGACAAGTAGCGTTCAAAAATCCTTTTCGAGAGGAGTCAGCCATGCACCACACCTCACCGAAATTCATGGGTGAGCGGTTGCAGCAGGCCCGCAAAGCCCGCCAGATCACCCAGGGTGAACTGGGCGAGGCCCTGGGTGGCATCAGTGTCAAGTCGATCAGTGCTTACGAAAAAAACGAGAACCAGCCTTCTCCTGCCACCATCGATGCCCTTTGCGCCTTCTTCAACCTCCCCCAGAGCTTCTTTTTCACCGCAGTCCGCGAGAGGCACCCCTCCAGTACCCCGGTGTTTTACCGTTCCCGTGCTGCGTCCACCAAGAAAGACCGTGACCGGGCGGAAGTGTACCTGTCCTGGTTTCAGGAACTGGTGCACACCATTTGCAGCCAGGTGAATCCCCCGCCGCTCAGTGTTCCTTTCCGCCTGAACACCCAGAACCCCGCGCACATCACCAGCCAGGATGTGGAGCGTTGCGCCCTGCAGGCCCGTGAGCACTGGGGCTTGGGGGAAGAGCCCATCGGTCACCTGTGCAACCTGCTGGAAACCCACGGGGTGTTCATCAGCCGCATGTCGCTGGGCAGCGAGGAACTCAACGCCCTGAGTGTGTGGGTGATGCCGGAGAACGTGCCGCTGATCGTGCTGAACAACGATCGCGACTGTTACACCCTGTCCAGATTTGACCTGGCACACGAACTGGGTCACCTGCTCCTGCACTCTGGGGTCACCCAGGAGAACTTCAACGATGCCGCACTCTTCAAGGTGATGGAGGAACAGGCGCACCATTTCGCCCGGGCTTTCTTGTTGCCGTTCCGGGCGTTTCGTGAGGATGCCTGGTTGTCGAACCTGGACATGCTCAGGCACCTGAAGTCCAAATGGTTCACCAGCATCGGGGCCATGATTTTTCGCCTGCATGATGTGGGTCTGGTGACCGAATCGGAGATGGCGAATTTGTGGCGGAATTACGGGCGTCGGGGCTGGCGGAACCATGAGCCGTTTGATGACGTGTGGCCTCCGGAGGAACCGGATTTGTTCCGGGAAGCTTTTGAGTACATGACGGGTCAGCTGGGACTCTCGAAGGACATGTTGCTGCGGGAGACCAGGCTCAGTGCGGATCTGGTGGAGTTGTTGTGCAATTTGCCGTATGGGTTTTTCCCGAGGTCTTCGTCGGTGGAGGTTCGAGGGCTGGGTTTGATTCGTTTCACCCCGAAGGCACAGTTGAAGTGAGGTCCGGGAAGCCCCCGGACCGGATCTTTCTACGATAAGAGGTGGTATCGTAGAAAATCGAAAGCATTTTCATCATAAGCCCTCAGAAGGGTATCCAAAATGCCCGCAGGTACAGAATGACCTGATTTGGTTTCAAGGGGTGTTTCTGGGCATTCTGGATACACATTTTTTTCTCATGAAGGAGCCAGATGAACCCCGCACACCGGTTGCCCGGCAGACCCAAGCGACACCCCGACGAAACCTGGAGTTCCTGGATTCATCGGGTCGCCTTCAGCAACAGCCTCAAAGTCAGTGACCTGTTCGCCACCTCCCACAACCCCCACCGTTCCCGGGGGTGGCCACCCTCCAGCATCAAAGCCGCAGACCTTCAGGCCATCGCCTGCATGCTTGGCATGGAGGAAGAAACCCTGATCCAGCACATGGATTTCCCCCCAGCCCACACCACCCTCTGGTTCTGTCCATTGTGCCTGCAAGAACAACCCTACTTCCGCACCCACTGGACCCACATTCAAGGGAGATGCCAGGTGCATTCCTTGATGCTGTTGAACTCTTGCTCACAATGTGGGAAAGAGTTAAGCGCATACAAAAGTGTTTCACAAAGAAAGAAACCAGAAGTCATGCTGAACGACTTCATGACCTGCAACCACTGCAAGCACCCCCATGCCAACCATCCAGCTCCAATCGATTCATTCCTAAGAAGCACCTGGGAGTTGTTTGGCCTGCTCAATGACCATCCCAAACCCCACCCACCCTCCGCCACCCGCCAGACCCCAGGGGCAACTGTGCCCCTCGCCGTGACCTGGCTGATCTGGCATGAAGTGCTGCAAAACCGCTTCGTGAGCACCAGTGAAAACCTCAAAACCATCCTCCGTCGAAACGTGGAACCCACATGGAACACTCCCACCTCCATCCTGCAACGGGTGGAGTGCCTGCAAGACCTGATCACCCACTGGCCGTGGAAACTCCACCGGTACCTCCGGTGGGTGGCCCACCTGGGTGTCTTGCAAGACCACCTGCACCTCCCGACCTGGGTGGACCACGTCATCGCCAGTTTCATGCACCAAAAGGACCCCATTTTGATGCTGCAAGTGCCTTACCTGCTGGCGGTGGTGAACACCCACCGGATCCCCATCCCGGGCTCACCCCCACCTCAGCACCATGACTTGTGGAAAGCCATCGACTGGTTGGATGGCACCCACCTGAAAGTGATCCAGCAAGTTGAATTGTGTCCATGTGCCCAGCACATGCAACTTCACGGAAGCAACCGGTATCTGGTGCCCTCGCCTTGACCGCACACATTAAATCTGAGACCCTGATGCATGTCCAGCGATGCTCAGCGCTTGCCCGTGCGTCCCCGACCTTTGCCTGATGAGTCGTTTGCTTCCTGGGTTCAGCGCACTGCGTTCAGCAATGGGTTAAGGACCAGTGACCTGTACCCTGCAAAGCCCAATGTCAACAAAGCCCAGGGGTTACCCCCAAAGGCCTTCATGACCGAGAACCTCATCCATCTGGCTTTTGCTTTGGGGGTCAAGGAAATCATCCTGGAAGCCCCCATGCAGTCAGAACATGTGGATGCCACCACCCTGTTTTGTCCCAGGTGCCTGTTGGAATCGCCGTACTTCAGGGACAGTTGGCGATCTCCGCACACCCTGAGGTGTGAGAAGCACCAACTTCACCTGCAGGAGGTGTGCACCCACTGCAACAGTGATGTTGCGGCATACGTGTCTTTCAAACACAGGATGCACCCGCAGGACATGCTCCGGGCATTCATGGCGTGCCGCAAGTGTGGCCAACCCCTGCACACCTGTCAGGCGGAACCCGACCTGGAACCTGCCATGCACTGGCATTTGCATTCCCTCTTGCATGGCTTTCAACTGGAACCTCCATTCCCATGGTTGACGGTGGAACTCGCAGGAAAGGTGTGGCCTGTTGGCGCCTTGCATGTGTTGTACCACCAGGTGGTGTGCCGGTACGGTTTTCATGGGACCGATCTGCTGGCTGCTTTGTGGGAAGGGCACCCTGAGTTTCCCCAGGAAAACCCGCTAGGGACGTATTCCAGATCCAGAAGGAAGGTCATTTGGCGCATCTCTCTGTTGTGCTGGTTTCTGGAAGGCTGGCCATGGCGGATGCATCGGTTCTTGCGACATGTGGCCTATGCCACTCGCCCTGAGGAACGGGACAGCAGTTGGGTGGTCGGGGTGATGGGCAGTTTTGTCATGGGCCATGACCCCATGGACAGGTTCCACCTGGGGTACATGCAAGAAACCCTCACCTGGGACCTCGACAGGCGGCATGAAGACTTCAAGGATTACACCAAAAGGGTATTTTCGCTTTCACCGTTTCAAGATGTGCTGGGAAGCCTGCACCTCTGGAGGCTGCAGGAGTTGCCGGTGTTGAATGTGGAGGACTGTGTTTGTGCGCTGAGGTGGAAAGAAATGCACTTCCATTCCACATACAGGCAAAGAAAGGCAGAGCCAGAGGAATGACCGGGTTTCCGGTCATTCCTCTGGCTGCAATGATATCAAAACAAACTGCAAAAACTGGGTCGTTTGATATCAGAACAGACTGCAACTGACATGTGGTCCAGCATGGCCCTGGTGGGCCTCTTTGCCCTCTTCCATGGCCATGCCCACGGGGCAGAAATGCCCAGCACGGCTTCCGGTCTGGAGTACGCCCTGGGTTTCATCCTCGCCACGGCCTTACTCCACCTCTCTGGCATCGCAGGCAGCCTGCTGCTGAAACGCACCCTCAATGTGAATGCCCTGCGGATGTCCGGTCTGGGTGTGCTGCTCGGCGGCGTGTACCTGATGTTCGCCTGATGCATGAAGCCAGCATCCTCCTGGCATTGATCGACCAGGTGCAAGACGTTTTGCAGCACCACCCCGGCATGCGGGTGAAAACCGTCACCGTGCGCATCGGGACCCTGAGCAGCGTGATCCCTGAAGCCCTGCATTTCGCTTACCCCGCAGGGGCCAGAGGCACCGTGCTGGAACAGGCCACCCTCGTCATCGAAACCGTGGAGGCGGTTGGAATTTGCCCTGAGCACGGGGACATCCCCCTCCACCCCCAGCGGGGATTGCGCTGTCCCCACTGTGACCACCCCATCACCACCCTGCGCTCCGGGGAAGAACTGGAACTCGAAGCGCTGGAACTGGAGGAAACATGACCCCCCCCCGCATTGTCACCGTCCGGCAAGGCATCCTGAAGAAAAACGATGAACTGGCCCGGGAAAACCGCCAGACCTTCCAGCAGGCTGGAGTCCGGGCCATCAACCTGGCCTCCAGCCCCGGGGCTGGAAAAACCGCTCTGCTGGAACGCACCCTCTCGGACCTGAAAGAGACCCTGAGGCTGGCTGTGGCGGTGGGAGACCTGGCCACCGAAAACGACGCGGAGCGCCTGAGGCGCACTGGGGTGCAGGCCGTGCAGATCGTGACCGGAACCATCTGCCACCTGGATGCCCAGATGGTGCAAAATGTGCTGCCGCACTTCAACCTGCCTGAGTTGGACGTGCTGTTCCTGGAGAACGTCGGGAACCTGGTGTGCCCCTCAAGCTACGACCTCGGGGAGGAACTCCGGGTGGTGCTGCTGTCCGTGACGGAAGGGGAAGACAAACCCCTCAAGTACCCGACCATGTTCAACACGGCCGACCTGGTGCTGATCACCAAAATCGACCTTGCGGATGCCGTGGGTTTTGACCGGGAACTGGCGCTGGAGAACATTGACCGCTCCCGTCCGGGCGTCAAAGTCATCGAGGTGTCTTCCCGCAGCGGGCAGGGCCTGCAGGCGTGGTACCGGGTGTTGCAGGGCCAGCATGAAACTGTCCAACCTTAAACGGCCCTTGCTGCAACCCTCCAGTGCACTGGAGGAGCCTGAGTCCCCTGCAGCCTGGAGCCGGGTGGACCGTTTGCCAGAGCAGACCCTGCAAGGACAGGAGGTCATTGCGGTCACCATGACGTGCCTGGATCGGCACCGGGTCAGGCGCAAACTCACTACCTCCGACGGACAGGGGTTTGCACTGGCCCTCCCCACCGGGATGGTTTTGCAGGCGGGAATGGTGCTGAGCAAGAACTCCACCACAGCTTACGTGGTGGAGGCAGCGCCCGAGGCGGTGCTGGTGATCCATCCTGAAAGCCATGTGGAGGCCTTGCGAATCGCCTATGCCATCGGGAACCTGCACCGGGATGTACAGGTCGATGGTGACACCCTGGTGGTGCTGGCAGAAGGAAGCATGGAATTGCAGTTGCAACGCCTGAAAGTGGCTTTCTTGAGGGAAGTGCGGCCCTTTCTGGGGAAACCTGCCTGGGAGCACTGATGGGGGGCCTTGGGAAGATGTCCCCCCGGAATGAAACGCTCTCCTAGTAGGTGAGTATTTTTGTAGGTCCTTCCAGACACGGTTTTGAGCCATGAGAAAGGCCGCCTGTGACAAAGCGGCCTTTTGATCTTGCTGATGGCAGAGTTCTATCTGCGGACGGGTTTCTTGCGTTTCTGTAAAACATAGGAAGCCAGTGCGGCACCATTGCCATGACCCACCATGGCAGCCTCCAGAGCATCTTCACGAAGTTTGCGTCTGAGTTTGTTCAGACGGATCTTCAGCCTCCAACTGCGCTGTGGAATCTCCTGCTTGGACCTGCCCGCTGTGGGTCTTTTGCGTTCAGTCCGGGTTTCCAGCAGGTAATCATTCACCTGGGCACGCTCCAGTCTGCGTTCTGGGTCCATGGGAAGTTCTGGAAAGGACACCTCGCCCACCTGTTCCCGGGTGAGGCGCCGGGTGGCTTCCGCCATCAAAAACAGTGGATGATCCATGTCCACCTCCTGTATCTCACCAGTATACATCCTGTGGGCACACAGAGACACAAAACTTAAGGAATGATGCTTTCCCGTCTCAGCATTCTTGTCAGCGGTCTCAGAGATTCAATGTAATATTTGTGGCCTTTGAAAATCGCGTAACTGTCCTGGGGGTCAATGACCTGAAGGTTTGCTGGATGACGGACCACACATTCCATCTGCTGATGGTAAGGAAACAGGAAGTAGCTGTCATCAACGAACACATCTGCAAGGGTGCTTTCAAAAACAACATCTGCTGCCAGCACCACCCCACTGCCAGGGTGCTGTGAAGTGGTGACGAAGGCCTCTGCCACTTGTGGATCAAATGTCCAACTGTCCAGAGGATGCGTTTGACAAGCAGAGGGTCTGCCCTGCTGCCAGCAATTCAACAGGTCCGGAAACGGATTGAAGCTTTGCTTGAGTCTCACGCCACGGTAGAGCCTGAAACTGGTGGGAAAAGGCAGATCGAGGTGTTGAACCAGCCTCTCCCAGCGGGCACGGCGTGAACCTCCCCATGTGACCAGGGTCTGATTCACTGGATCCGGACCTGTCTGGGGCTCAATGACCTTCATGCGCACACTGTTGGCCGCTCCATCATCGGTCAGGTCCCAGAGCACATGTTCGGTGGCCAGGTCCACATCCTTCATCAGCGGACCGAAAATGCTTTGCATGTGCCCATGAACCCGCTGGTACTCCCCCTGATAAATGGGGGCCGTCTGAGGGAGCAATTTGTATCGATTTTGGAGGTGCTGCTGGGCTGTCACGCTGATTCCGGGACTGATTTGCAGATAATACTCCCAAAGGGCCTCTGGAACGTCTGAATAATGCACAACTTTATTGTAAAGCCCACGAAACCCAACCAGGCTGTCTTGTGGAACAGAATGAGGTCACCATCAGGTCACTTGATAACCTGCAGTTATCCATGATGCAGGCAGGTTTTTGAAGAAGAGACCAGGGCTATGGATTTTGTGTACCTCTGCTGCCTGACACTGGTGTTCTTGCTCCATAAGGTAAAGTGGCAGCATTTTGTTCTCAGCTGGTAGAGTGCCTCAACAACCTTCTTTGTACTGTTGTCTTGGCCTCTGAAAACTGTAGGGATGCCGTCAGACTCCTGTAGAGGTGGCCATGGCCGCTTCAAGAATGGATGGCACAAGCTCAGGAGAGAAAGTCGAAAGGGAAACCCAAGATTGACAGCTTCTTTGTTACACAGGAAAATTTTGTTTAACATCTAACTTCAGATGTTGTCTGTCTAATGAAGAACGTATGATGTTTTCCAGATTCAGGTATGATGGCTGCCATGCCAACCCAGAATTCCAAGTTCGTGATGGTGGCCTCTGGCAAGGGTGGGGTGGGCAAGACCACCACCACGGTGCACCTGGCTTACCTGCTTGATGGGGTGATCATTGACCTCGACCCCAAGAAATCCACCCGGTACTTCAAGGGCCTACGCTCTCCGGTGCTGGACCTCAAAGACCCCATTCCTGAAGGCAAGAACGTGGTGATTGATGCACCACCGAGTGCAGAACTGGTGGAGCAGTACGCCCGCAAGTACCGGGAGCTCCTGACCCATGTGGTCATTCCCCTGCAGCCCACCGCCGAGGATTACGCCCTGGCCCGTCACCTTTACGGGATTTTCAGTGGGATTCCCGGTCTGAAGGTGGGGGTGCTGTTGAACTTCCTCGGTCCAGACCGGGACTCTAAACTTGCCCCGACGATCGTCAAGGAGGATTTTGGGTGGAACCTGGTGGGGGAAATCAGCTACCGTCCTGCCGTGTTCCGCAACGTGCGCACCAGTGGCCTTTCCCTGGACTCGGTGGACTGTTATGTACCGGCTTCGGTGTGGGTGAACGCATGAGCAAGAAAGGCAAGACCCTCGATGAGCAACTCGCCGAGCGCCGCAGGCTGGTGCTGGAGCAGGCACAACCGGAAGTCAAACAGGAAAGCTGGACCGCGCACCCCGGACCGGAACCAGAGCAGCCGGTTGAACTTCAAACCTCTAACGTTAAACAAGAACACCTCACGGAACTGCTGGGCTTCCGGGTCACCCGGCAGATGAAACTGTGGTTCCTGTACCAGGCTGGCCTGGAAGGCAAGACCATCAGTGGGGTGCTCGAAGAGATGATGCTGGGCAAATACGGTGAACCCCCCAGAGGCTGGGAGGCCCCCTCCTACCTTGCGAAACGTCCCTCCAGAAGACGCCGCTGAGCTGATGATCTGATGTTGAATATCTAATGTTAAACAAGAAATCTTCCCTGTACACGCTTTACAGGCATGTACGGGGATCCTTGGTCAATGCCAGCGGTCCTGGGTGAGATCTGAATCATCGTCATGCCTTCTGGCATCCGCTTCATAATCACGGGCCAGTTCCCGCAAGCACTGGGCTGTACGGGGCCAGGGGCAAAGGGGCCAGTCGGACGGATTTTATCGCGTTGATCCGAAATTGATTGTCTCAGAAGGAAAATTTTTAATTCAAAATTCACTTTCTGAGGTCTACTTCACCAGATAGAACTCAGACTGCTTCAGCCACCAGGCCATAAATTCAGCATCACAATAATGCCCGAACCAAGGGCCTTCTGAACCCTCAGAAGTGACTGACCATAGGTGCCCGGCATGCCCCAGAAAATATGCCTCATACATTTTGATGGCTTGTTGGACTTCTGCTTCCTTGGAGAGCTGTTTCCAGACCGTAAAACTTCGATCGTTCAGTATGCCCATCAGATCAATCAGTCCCTGATATTTTGTGGCCAGATAGAGGCTCAAGGCACCCAGGACGTAATGAGAAATCAGTCCATTACTGTGCGCACCAAGGTCGAGAACCGTGATTGGAGAAAAGCCTGCAATCTGGACAATTTGTTCAACTTCATCGGAGGAATATTGTTCATAGGTAGATTCGTTCATCTCTTCCAGGTCTTCAACACTCACCGAAACAGGTGGATAGGCATCTGGCTCAAACGGCCAGTCCATGCCCAGTGGACGGAGGGTCTGCACATTGAAAGAAAACCCATGTGGGTACCGGCGCATTTCTCCTCCCAACTCTATACACAGAGTTTTGAGTTCATCTTGGAATGTGCTGGTCAGGCTCTGAGAGAGCAGAATTCGTATGTCAGGTCCACCCATATGCGCCAGTGTATGCATTTTTGAGCAGGCAGCCTAGAGCACCATGGCAGATCAGGTGTGTAGGTCTATGGAGATTTGAGTTTACCCAGTGACCTGTACAGGGTGGTTTTGGAGATTCCCAGTGTCCTACACACATCTGCTACCTTATTTCTAGGATCTTGCATTAGGGTTCGAGCCATCTCCACCTGTCCTGGATTCAGGAGCGCCCTGCGGCCCCCTTTACGACCTCTGGACCGTGCAGCTTCCAGGCCTGCCAGGGTGCGTTCCCGAATAATGTCTCGTTCGAACTCTGCCAGTGCACCCATCATGTGGAAGAACAGCTTCCCAGTCGGGCTTGCAGTGTCCATTTTTTCCTGCACCACCAGCAGATCCACCCCTCTGGCCTGCAGCAGTTTGACCGTTTCAATGAGGTGCTGGAGGCTTCTTCCAAGTCGGTCCAGCTTCCAGATCACCAGCTTATCCCCTGGCCGGAGGTATTCCAGTGCGGCTTTCAGACCAGGTCGGTCTGCTTTGCTGCCACTGAGGACATCCCTAAAAATTTTGCTGCAGCCTTCTTTGGTTAGGGCATCAAGTTGCAGGTCCAGATGCTGCTCCCGGGTAGACACCCGGGCATAACCAATCAGATTTTGGGGTGGGGTCATGTTTCAGTGTACCGAAACCCACCTGGAGGTAAGCAACCGGGATTTTGATTTCGGGAAGCGAATTCGGGACCTCAAACACGACTGAAAAGGGAGGGGAAAATTCTGGGTAGAATCATCCCGAAAACGAGCGTTTCCGGGATGATCAGGATCGAGTTTCATCCTTTACTCGAAAGAGGCAAACTGACTTACACAAAGAATCCAGATTGCAAGAGTCGGTTTTCCTATGGAAATTATGCCAAGGCAGAATCTTGATCATTTCCAAATAATTGTAGTCATACACTGGGTAATTGCAGGCCTGTTATTCCTCTTGCGTCCATTCGTCAAAACCATGTTCAGATAGCTTGGTAATAACCTTTTCTAGCCCCAGCGGATCATATTTCTTATCGCCGATTACTGAGTATATGTGATTGTATATATGACCCTTATCTCTGGATGTAGTAATACTCAAAATAGTGGCCAAATTTCTATCTGACATGTATTCATAAAGACACCAAATTAGCTCATTCAGGTACTTTTCGATTTCGCTTTGATTGAACGAACGTGTAAGCATACTGTATGTTGACTCTAGATATTCTGGAACGTCCTGATGTTCATTCACTTATACTCCTTTGATCTACACGAATTTTCTACTTTTTAAACAGTCTCTGAAAACACAAAATATAATAGAAATTCAAAAGCCTCAACTATTTGATATAATAGAAGATCCTTTCATATTTATTCAAGGCCCAATCTAACGGTATTCGCGCCGAAAGAATATCTAAAATTCTATCATCAGAGCTTCAATCTCATCATGTAGCGCTTGGTCAACTTCATAACGATCTTCCCAGGTTGAGCTGTTATGCACCAGGGATTTGGCAGAGCTTATGTCCAGACGAAAAATCTGATTGACCATTTTAATGGATTCCACTTTGCCCAATCCAAGAGATCGCATTGCTGCAAGGACCCTATCTGTTGGCTCTATGACACTATGGCTTTGAACAAAGGTTTCTAGTAACTGCTCAGCACAGAAAAACTCCTTCGTGCTGAGCAGGTATCCAGATGTTTCTCCAGAATCACACTAGAGTCGACTGAA
>NZ_BMOD01000042.1 GCF_014646895.1 Deinococcus roseus | reverse complement strand
GAAACGCTGTTTCGTCGATGGTACTGAGTGAGTGATTGCTTGGGAGAGTAGAGCGACGCGGGGGGTTTTTTGTTTTTGTGCCACCCGTAAGGTGGGCGTGAATGGGGTGTCAGAGCGGTTTTTCAGGTCTTGACCTGGGAAAAGAGTTCTGGTATTGTGTTTGACGCTGAAGGAGTGCGGGTGTAGCTCAGTTGGTAGAGCGCGACCTTGCCAAGGTTGAGGTCACGAGTTCGAGTCTCGTTACCCGCTCCAGAAATACAAAGGCCTGATCGAAAGATCGGGTCTTTTTTTATGCCATTGCGCCAATGCAACTGTAGCGATGATTAGATAAAATGGTGAGATGGGCGGACCTGCTGTGGAAATTCTTCTTCAAAAAGCTTTGACACCTCAACAAAAAGATATGATTCATGCATTATGCTCACTATCAAGTGTATTTATTAAACGCAAGGATGATGACTTATCATTCAATATTTCTAAGGCAGATTTTATTGTAGATCTGGAAATTAAGAATAGATTGCTAAAAGAGATTGAAGTTTATAGTCCACCACCTCTATTAATTTCTTTTACGGAAATGCTTTATGCATCAGAAGATCAGGAGATCATAAATATAGAAACCTGGATGGGGCTTCGCCCAGAAAATAAGTTTCAGGTAGGTGCCATGTCAAATGGATTGGCTTCTCATTTGGCTGTTGGAGCCTTGGCAGCATTTTTGGCTAGATCTTTGCATGGTCTCATTGACTTTGGTGGTGTTCTCAATGGAGCAGACTGGAGTGTGTACGAATACCTTCAAGGAAAAAACCTGTCTTTTCAAGAAAACATTGCCCTTTATGACAGGTATTTTGATGGTCATGCAGGCCGTTTGTGGGCCATTCCCTATGAAACTGCCTCTGAGGAAACGTGGTTCAGCCATTATGGGGATGCTGATTTCCTGGAGTGGTGGTTGAAACACCCAGAATTCCGGATGGTGAAGTGAGCCCATGGGCATTCACTTTCAGGTGCTGGGCCAGATGGGCATGGACAATGCCTTGCTGGTCAAATTGGAAAACTACCGCAAGCTGGAGCGTTTGCTGTTTGATTGCGGAGATGGAACCCTGACTGGTCTGCCTTATTCAGACATTCTGGGGGTGGACCACCTGTTCTTTTCGCATTTGCATGTGGACCATGTTTCGGGGTTTGATGCTTACTTCCGGGCAAATTTCAACCGGACCAGCAAGGAGAACCACATCTGGGGACCACCTGAAACTGCAAAAATCATGCAGCACCGCTTTCAGGGGTACATGTGGAACCTGGCAGAGCAGTACAGCACCATCTGGCAGGTGCATGAGGTGTTTCCAGAGCACATCCAGACCTACCGTTTTGACACTGCAGAAGGGTTCAGGATCACCCATGATCTGGGCCAGAGGAAACACAGTGGGGTGATTCTGGATGAGGAGCAGTACCAGGTGAAGGCCATCACCCTGGACCACCAGACCCCCTGCCTGGGGTTTGCAGTGCAGGAGAAAGCCAAAACCCGCATTGATGTTGCGAAGCTGCCAGGGCTGGGTCTGCAGCCTGGAAAGTGGATGGAACACCTGAAGGATTTCCATTTTGAGGAAAAGACCCTGGAAGTGGATGGGCAAGTCCATGAGACGGCTGACCTCAGGGAGAAGTTGCTGGTGGGACATCCCAGAGGAGGCGTGGCTTACCTGACCGACTTTTTGCTGACCAAAGAAACCAGAGAGGCTTTGCAGGTGTTTTTAAAAGGCATGGACATCCTGATTTGTGAAGGGCAGTACATGCAAGAGGATCTGGATCGGGCACAACGCAATTTTCACCTGACCAGCCAGCAGGCAGCACAAATTGCCCTTGAGTGTGGAATCAAAAAACTGCTGCTGATGCATGTCTCCAAACGGTATGACCTTGCAGAATGGCAAAAGCTCTTGATGGAGGCCCGTCGGGTTTTTGTCAATACGGATTTTCCCGAACACTGGCCACATATGGACTAAAATCAGGGCATGCAACTGCAGAACATGCGGGCCTACCACCGACTGGAACGCCTGACCGAAGTTCCCATGCTGGTGCTGGCCATCGTTTATTTGCTTTTTGAAATTTTGCCGCAGGCGGTTCGGCTTCCTGCCGAAACCGTGCGCCTGATTGAGGGCCTGGAGTGGTTCATCTGGGCGCTTTTTGCGCTGGAGCTGCTGGCCAAGCTGTATTTGTACCCCAGACGCCTGCATTTTCTGACCACCCATTGGGCCGATGTGCTGATTGTGGTGATGCCTTTCCTGCGGCCCCTCAGGCTGCTGAAGATTGTGCTGATGCTGTACCGCACCTGGAAGCGCTCAAAGCGGCTGTTCAGGCAAAGGGCCATCAACTTTGTGGGCCTGATGGGGGTGCTGGTGGTGGTGCTCAGTTCGGCCCTGGTGCTGGCTTTTGAACGGGGTCAGGGCGGTTCAATCAACTCCTATCAGGATGCTTTGTGGTGGGCGGTCACCACCATCACCACTGTGGGTTATGGAGACAAGTTTCCTGTCACACCTGCGGGCAGAGGGGTGGCCATTTTTCTGATGTTCACAGGCATCACGCTGTTTGGGTTGCTGACCGCCAGCGTGGCCGCTTTCTTTGTGGAAGAAGAACACCAGCCGCAGGACCAGGAACTGCAAGAGCGGCTGGAGCGGCTGGAGAATCATGTGCTGGAACTCAAAACCCTTTTAAAAGAACAGCAGGAACCCAAACAGGTGCAAGAGAAAGCTTAAGGCTTGAAAATCTGGGTGGGCTTTCCGTCCAGACTGACGGTGTTTTTCTGCTCCCAGTAAGCGTGGATTTGCTCAGGGGTTTTCTTTTCTGCCCATGCGTTGAGTTCTTCCCGTTCTTCCTGGTAATCAAAGAAAGGAACGGCCATGCCACAGGAGGTCTGGACCAGTTCCACATCCACTTCAAACACCTGACGGGTGCCTGGGAAGTCCGGGAAGAGGGCTGTTTTTGCAGTCCATTCAGGGTCGTAAGCATGGTATACCCTGGCTTTGCCGTAAAGTCTGAGGATCATGGGGGGTCCTTCAAAGGCACAGAACATCAGGGTCATGCGCTGGTTTTCCAGCACGTGGGCGGCAGATTCGTTGCCACTTCCAGTGACGTTCAGCCAGGCCACCCGGTTGGGTCCCAGCACCCGCAGGGAATCCATGCCTTTGGGGGAGAGGTTCACGTGGCCTTCTGCGCCAGCGGTGCCCACGAAATAGATGTTCTGTTTCTCGATGAATTCATGCAGGATCGGGGTGATGCTTTCCAGTCTTTTGCCCATGAAGCCATCATACGCAGCCTCTACACTGGGGTTTGAAATGAAATCCAGAATTCGTTTGTGGTCTGCCCTCTTTCTGGGGCTGGTGTTTTTGGGGATCATCAGCCTGCCTGTTTCAGATGCCATCGTGAAGAATGCTGCCAGAGACAGCCTGTATGACGATGCTTCCCAGACTCCACACCGCAAGGTGGGTCTTTTGCTGGGCACCTCCAAATTTGTGGGAAAGCAGATCAATTTGTTTTACCAGTACCGTCTGGAAGCAGCAGCCCTGCTCTACAAGAACCAGAAAATTGATTTTGTGCTGGTCACCGGAGACAACTCAACGGTGTATTACGATGAGCCCACCACCATGAAAAACGACCTGGTGAAACTGGGCATTCCTGCAGACCACATCGTGCTGGATTATGCGGGGTTTCGCACGCTGGATTCGGTGGTGCGGGCCAGCAAGGTGTTTGGGCAGGAGGCGTTCACGGTGATCTCCCAGAAGTTTCACAACGAACGGGCCGTGTATCTGGCGCAGGCCAGGGGTCTGGATGCCATTGGGTTCAATGCCCAGGATGTGGGTGGATATGGGGGCATGAAGGTGTTGCTGAGAGAGCAATTTGCACGTCTGGCGGCCATTCTGGATGTCAAAGTGCTGAACACCCAGCCGAAATTTCTGGGTGAAAAAATTCCGATTGGGGAG
Source organism: Deinococcus roseus (assembly GCF_014646895.1). Lineage (NCBI taxonomy): Bacteria > Thermotogati > Deinococcota > Deinococci > Deinococcales > Deinococcaceae > Deinococcus > Deinococcus roseus. The sequence continues at coordinate 21,781 of NZ_BMOD01000042.1, read as the reverse complement.
AAATAAAGGGCTGCTGCATCACTTGTGGTTGAGTCGGGTGTAATCCACCTTGGCGTTGTGCCTGCGGTCCAGCGGAATTTTTGCAATGCTGCGAATGTCGTCCAGAGAAGCCCATTCAAGCATTTTTTTGAGGCCTGAGAGGTCTTCTGGGTCTTTCCATTGCACCCACAGCACCCGTTTGCCGTCCTGAGCAGTGAGGGCAGCCCGTTTGACTGCGGTGTGGTGCTGGGCAGCGACCTCCACACTGAAAGGGTACAGGGTGCCTTTGCTGTCTTGCACCTTTGCAGAGCATCTTCCCAGCAGCCACAACCTGCCCTGCTGATCCAGGTACCCTGCATCTCCAGTGCGGTGCCAGGTGGTGCCTGTTTCATCCATCCATTTGGTTTCTTTGTTGCCTGCAGGGTCCAGGTAGCTTTTTAAAACATGGCCTCCAGTGACCACAATTTCTCCGGTTCGCAGGGAAGGCAAAGCTGCTGCCTCAAATGCCTGACGGGTCTGGTAGGGAAAAAGTTGACCGTGCTGGTCTGGCAGGATTTTCAGCTGGATTTCCTCAACGGGAAGCCCTGCCAGCAGTCCTTTTCCGGTGCGCATCTGTGCAAAATCTGCCTCTTTGATTTCAGCGTAAGCCTGTTCTGCGATGGGTTCGGCTTCGGTGGAACCGTAAACGCTGTACACTTCTGCCTGGGACTGCTTTGTGAACAGTTCCAGTTGATAGGGGAACACAGGGGCACCTCCCACATAAATGCGTTTGAAAGGCAGCATTCCGTTTTCGGCCAGACGTTCCACAAAAGCTGGAGAAGCAGCCACAGTTAAAGCTGGGTGGCTGTTCAGTTGCTTCAAGACGGGTTCTGGATCAATGAAGCCAGGTCGGGCCAGCTTTGCATCCGGGATCAGGGCGGTGCCTCCAGCAGCCAGCACAGTCAAAGTGACCACGGCCAGGGTGCAGAGGTGAGTGCCGTCTGGTTCCAGTTGCAGGGTGTGTTGCAGGGCCTGATTCTGGGCCAGCAAAAAGGCATGGGAACGGGATGCTGCTTTGGGTCTGGCCGTGCTCCCCGAAGTGAAAGTGATCAGGGCAGGTGCGTCTGCTGGAAGATCCAGGGCAGCCACAGCATCAACCTTCTGCTGGATCCATGGGGTTGTGAACGGCAACCAGCCAGAAGTCACCAGATGCTTTCTCACCTGCCGCAATTCTGGGCTGAGCAAACGCAGCAGGTGGGCTTTTGGGATGCCCACAAAAACCTCTGGCTGGGTTGCTTTTGCCCCGTGCCTGAAGTTGGCTGTGCCTGCTCCTGGGTCCACAATCACGGCCACGGCCCCCAGTTTCCAGAGGGCGGCCAGGGTGGCATAAAGCTCCGGGCCAATGGGAATGAGCACCAGCACACGGGTGCTTTGCTGCACGCCCAATTTTCGCAGCTGTACGGCCATGCTGTCTGACATTTGCTCCAGTTGAAGGTAGGTGGTGGTTCCCTGGCGGGTGATCAGGGCAGGCCTGTCCGGGGTGTTGTGGGCATGCTGGGAGAGAATCAGGCTCAAATTCATGGCTGGTTTCAGTCTAAAAGAGTCTGCACTGAAAATCAGGCCGCTGGGCCACAACCCAAAAGAACAAACAGCCAGAAGGTTTTCTTCCGGCTGCTGGAACAAAGTTGTATGGCCTCTGAAGGGATCAGAGCTTGCGGATGGCGTAGGCGTTATTCAAGCTGCTGCCGCACCCGGAACTGGTGAACCTGGAGGTGATGGTCCATCCAGAGGGCACCATGGAGTAGCTGGAGCACACGGGAGAAATGCTGGTGAATTTTGCGGTGTTGGAAATGCTGTAGCTGATGGGGCTGCGGTTGGGTGCACTGCAGGCAGAGCTGAAGTTGTTCACCGAGGTGACCACCCACCCACTGGGGGGCTGGGTGACGGTGGCGCACATGGCGCTGAGGGTGCTCAGTCCAGCGGTGTTCTGGATGGTGTAGGCGGTGTTGCTGACGCTGCTGGTGCTGCTGCATCCAGAGCTGCTGAAGATGCTGGTGGCCACCCATCCACTGGGGGGGAAAGAGTAGGCTCCGCACACGGGGGTGAGGGAGGTCAGATTAGCGGTGTTTTCGATGGTGTAGGTGTTGTTGCCGAAGTTGCTGCCGCAGCTGCCAGAGTAGTAGGCGCGGGTGACCACCCAGCCCGAGGGAACCAGGTTGTTGCTGCACAGGGTGGTGCCCTGGGGTTGAGGGGTCAGGGCGGTGGCGAGGTCTTGAGGGGGGGCGACTTTGTTGCAGCCGATCATCAGCAGGCCCAGTGCGGCAAACATCCAGTGTTTCATCTTGAACATCCTTTCGATTGTGCGAATATCTGCGTCAGCATATATCCGTTACAAAATCTGAACAATAAGGGGAACGCCCCATTTCTGATTTCCAGAAATACTGATAAATTGGTGGGTTTCTTCAGGCAGGTTTCAGGTGTAAGGGCAAAACCCCTTGGTTTCCAGGGGCTTTACCCTTCACAATGGGAGCATGCATGCAGAGGCACTGGACGCATTGAAAGCCCATTTTTTAGCACAGGTGAGTGTGGCCCCCAGCATTCTGGAATCCCACTCCAGAGATGAATCCTATCCAGAAACCCACCTCCCAGACGTGGTGGTTTTTGCAGAATCCGAAGCAGATGTCCTGAAAGTGCTGGAAGTCGCCCGCACCTTTCAGATGCCCGTGGTGCCTTTTGCGGTGGGCAGCAGCATTGAAGGGCAGGTGCTCCCCGTTCAGGGCGGCATCAGCCTGGACCTCAGCCGCATGAACCGGGTGCTGCAGATCCAGCAGCATGACTTCTGTGCTGTGGTGCAACCCGGAGTGATTTATCCAGAACTGTCCCGACAGTCCAGACCCCACGGTCTCTTTTTCGCTGTGGATCCCGGAGCAGATGCCTCTCTGGGCGGCATGGCTTCCACCAATGCTTCAGGGACAGGGGCCGTCAAATACGGCACCATGCGCGATCAGGTGCTGGACATGCGGGTGGCCTTGCTGTCAGGCGAGGTGATCCATGTGGGATCTAAAGCCCGCAAAACCAGTGCTGGCTACGACCTCAAACACCTGTTCATCGGCGCGGAGGGAACGCTGGGGGTGATCACCGAACTGACGGTGAAATTGCATCCCCTGCCGGTGGCGGTGGCGGTGGCAAAAGTCACCTTTGACAGTGTGCAGGATGCTGTCAATTGTGCCGTGACCGTGATGGGAGCAGGATTGAACCCCGAGCGCATCGAGTTGGTGGATGCACGTGCTGTGCAGGCGGTCAACCAGTACAAGGGCACCACCCATCCGGAAACCCCCACCCTGTGGATTGAGCTTTCAGGCAGTGGAGAGGCCCTCCTCAGGGAAAACCTGGACATCCTGCGGGAATGCTGCATGGAATCTTGCGCCACCCGTTTCATTCTGGCCCGTGAAGAACCCGAACGCCGGGAACTCTGGGAGTCCCGCCATCACGCTTTCTATGCCCTCAAACGCCTGAATCCTGGCCATGAAACCCACACCACCGATCTGTGCGTGCCCATTTCCCAGCTGCCAGACGTGGTGTCTCACACGCAGGAATTGTGCCTGCAGCATGGTCTGGATGCCGTCCTGCTGGGGCATGTGGGAGACGGCAATTACCATGTGCTGTTTCATGGAGATGCCGCAGATGAAGCAACCTGGACCAGCATCCATCAGGTGTCTGACTTGATGGTGCAAAAAGCCCTGGAAGTGGGAGGCACCTGCACCGGAGAACATGGCATTGGACTCAGGAAAAGAAAATACCTGGAACAGGAACACGGAGATTTGATCCCCTACATGCGGGCCATCAAACAGGTGTTTGACCCCCACAACCTGCTCAATCCAGGCAAGATTTTCTGATCAAGCTCAGGGGGAAGGAACACAGAGGTCTGCAAGCCGAAGATGTGGATTCGTCAGACTGGGGTCCAGCCGTTCCAGTGCCCTCAGCGCTGCAGGATACTGCTGTTTGCTGGCCTCTTTGAGCCAGAGGTAAGCCTGAGCAGGATCTTCCTTTTCCAGTTCCAGGGCAAGCTGGGTCTGGGCATTCACCAGACCTGAGCAGGAAGCAGCTTTCAGCCACCTGCGGGCCTTTGCTGCATCTTGCCGGACGGTTTTCCCGGTGCGGTAACGCTGGTACAGGTTGTACTGGGCGGTGACACTGCCATTTCTGGCCGCTTTGAACAGCCAGTACAGCGAGTTGGCAGGCAAACCCAGCAGTTCATACTGCATGGCAAGCTGAAACTGGGCACTGGCTTTGCCCTGACCTGCAGCTTCACGCAGTTCAGAGAGGGACTGGGCCTGCACATTGCTGAGCAAGCCCAGCAACAAGCACAAAACCTTGGTTCTGGCTGTCATGGCAGCGCTGTTGTGCCCAGCAATTCACGCAGGAAAGCAGCGGAATGGCGCACATCCTCAGGACCGCCACTGATTTCCAGACACACGGTGCCTGAGAAATCCTGCAGGTGCTTCTGGTGGTTCTGCCAGTTGATTTTGCCCCGACCCAGTGCAAAATGGTCGTCCTGAAGGCCCAGGTTGTCCTGCAAATGCAGGTGGGTGATGTGCGGCAGCGTCCAGTAATCGGCAATCTGCTCCTCGCCCCCCTCAATCAGCGCATGGCCCACATCCAGACACACCCCGAACCCTGCGTACTGGCTCATCTCCTGCAGTTCCTCTTTGCCTTGCAGGAACTCCAGGGGGTTGATGTGGGTGTTTTCCAGCGTGACCGGAATGCCAGGGCTTTTCAGCACCTCCAGGCTTCTGAGCAGTTGCCCTCTGGCAGCCTGCAAGATCAGGGGATGGCGCTCAGGGATGCGGCCTCCATGCAAAACGCTGTTCAGCGCTTCCACACTGGATGTGTACTCAAACGCCTGCTGCATGCGCTCCACAGAGACTTTGCGCACCCCCTCAAACAGGGAAGCCAGATTGAGTTCCAGATAAGGCAAATGCACCGTGACCCCCACGCCTGTGGCGGCTTTCAGTTCCTTCACCTTTTGCACCGGTTGACTGCTGGGCAGGATCTCCTGTAGGTCGTAAGCGAGCTCTACAAAATCCAGTTGCAACTCCACAGCAAGCCTGAACGCTTCATCCAGATCCAGAATGTTGGCACTGATCGGGGTGTAACCGACTTTCATGTTTTTGGGCATGGTTCCTCAGGATAACAGGAGTGGAGAGGGCCGGGAGCCAAGGGCTGCGGGCCGAGGGCAAATCAAAAAGCTTTTGCATCAGCTTTAAAACCTGATGTTTTGCCAGAACTGTTGCATTTTATGCTCTCGGCACTCGGCATCTTTTACTTGCTGCTCAATGCCTTCCGTTGCGCTTCTTCCAGTGCTGCTCTGGGAGCCACATTGCCTTTGGTGGCTTTTTCGATGGCTTCTTCCAGATAGGTGCGCCACAGGGTGTAGGCGGGCACTTTGGGGCGGGACACGGATTCATCGAGCTGGTTGTAGGCGGTCTTGCGGTAGGGGTTTTCGCCGTAGAAGTCTTTCAGCAGGGGCAACACACTCTTTCTGGGCGTGAGGTAATAGCTGAATTCAATCCACTTTTTGAGGTTCTGGGGTTCCATCAGGAATTTCCAGAATTCAAAAGCCCCTTCCTGCTCTTTGCGGGAAGCCCCTTTGAGGACCACCAGTTGTGCCCCCCCCAGTGGAACCGCGCATTTTTTGTCGCAGGGCATGGGGGCCACACCCAGCTTGAAGGCCACGCTGTAAGGCAGGATGTCCGGGTAGTTGGCGCTGGAAGCCACCACCATGAAGTTCTTGGTGCGCACAAAATCCAGAATGGCCACCTGGGTTTCCCCAAGGTTTCTGGGGGTGGCGGTTTTGTTTCTGACCATTCTGGAGAGCTGTTCCAGGGCGTCAATCACTTCCGGGCTGGTGAAGTTGGGTTTGCCATCTCCGGTGACCACGTTGCCGCCTCTGGAGAGCACCATCTGTTCAAACTGCCAGGATTCCGCCATCACCATGAAGCCTCTGGAGGCCCGGTTGGTGAGTTTTTTGGAGACTTCTTCCAGCTCGTCCCAGGTTTTGGGGGGTTTGATGTTGCGAGATTCCAGAGCGGTGGCGTTGTAGTACAGCACAGGGGTGGAGACGTTCCAGGGCAGGCCCACCCGTTTGCCGTTCACCTCACCGTAGTTCCACACGCTGCTGTAGAAATCCCTGGTGAATTTGTCGTCCAGGGTTTTCTCGAAGGAGCTCAGGTCTGCCAGCGAACCGTCTGCGGCCAGTTTGGAGAAGAAGCTGATCTCGGCCTGGAAGATGGTGGGGGCGTTGTCTGAGCGCAGGGCAGCGATCAATTTGGTTTCGGAGGTGCGGTAATCCCCGGCCACTTCGGGCAGGATCTGAAATTCATTCTGGGATTTGTTGAAGGCATCGGCCAGGTCTTGCACCTGTTCTTTGCTGGCTTCCATGGAATGCCAGAATTTGATTTTCAGGGGGGCAGCCAGGGCAGTGGAAAGGGAAAGTGTGCCCAGCAGCCCGAGGGTCAGAAGAACAGCCTTGCTCATTTGAGACCTCCTTGGAAGGTTTTCACCACGTAACGTTCAAACACCCCGTACAGCAGGATGATGGGCAGGGAAGTGACCAGGGCCGCTGCCCCCAGCACCCCCCAGTTGTTGCTGGTGGCCCGCATCAGTTCGGAGAGGGCCACCTGGATGGTGGGGAAGTCCTGGCTGAGCACCACTTTGGGGTACAGCACCAGGTTCCAGTGCCCTGCGAAAGCCAGCACACTGGCTGCGGCCAGTTCGGGGAGCAGCAGGGGCAGCATGGTCTGGAACATGATGCGGCTCTCACTGGCTCCGTCCAGACGGGCCGCTTCCACGTACTCCCAGGGGATTTTCAGCATGCCCTGGTACAGCAGGAACACCATGAAAGGGCTGGCCATGAACGGAAAAATCAGGGCCAGAGGGGAATTCAGCAGGTGCAGTTTCTGCAACAGGCCATACAGCGGAACCAGCATCAGTTCGGCAGGAATGGCGAAGAAGAACAGGTACAGGCCCAGCAGTGGGGTTCCTGCCCGGATGGCGTAGGCCGCAGGCAGGGAAGTCAGGATCTGCAGGGTCACCACGATGCTGCTGGCCAGCAAACTGAACAGCAGGGGTTTCCAGAGGTTCACCTGACCCAGGGATTTGAAGTTTTCCAGGCTGAAACTGATCTTCAGAGGCTGACCGCTGTAAAACCCATCAGCAGACAGAAAGGCGCTGTAAAGCAGCCAGAGGAACGGGATCATGGTGAGCACCACGATGATTCCACTGAAAACGCGCCCGATCCTCATGAGGAGCCTTTCAGGCGTCTGGCCTGCCATGCGGCAAAGGTGAAGGTGATGATCAGGACCAGCACACTGATGGCTGCAGCGTAGCCCAGACGGTAACGTTCAAAGGCCGTTTCGTACAGGTAGTAGCCAATCACGCGGGTGCTGCCGAATGGACCGCCACGGGTCAGCAGGAACACCGCTGTATAAGACTGCAGGGCGTACAGCGAACCCACCACCCCCAGAAACACCACGCTGGGCCTGAGCAGGGGAATGATGATGTGGCGTTTGATCTGGCTCTCCTGTGCCCCATCCACCCGTGCAGCCTCAATGACCTCATGGGGGATGCTTTTTAGGCCTGCAGAGAACACCAGAATGCCGTAGCCCAGGTTCTGCCACACGGTGAAAAGGGCAATCAGCAGCAACGCGGCCCAGCCCTGGTCTCCCCAGGGCAGGGACAGCGATCCCTGGCTGAGTTCGCTGAGCACCCCATAGTCCGGGGAGAACAGCACATACCAGGAAATCGCACTGGCGGCCACTGTGACCAGTCCAGGCATGAACATCAGGGCCTTGACCAGCCGTTCCAGTTTGGTGCCATCAATCTCCACAGCCACCAGGATGGAAAGCCCCATGAACAGCGGCAGGGTGATCAGGGCAAACACCAGGGTGGTCAGCAGGCTATGGCCAAAATCTGCATCTGTAAAGAGGCTGAGGTAATTTTTGATGCCCACAAAAGTCCCATCGTCCGTGCCGCCCCAGTCCAGGGTGCTGAACTGGATCACCTGCAACAGGGGATAACCCACAAAAACCAGCATGGAAAGCACGCTGGGCAGCACCCCCCACCATCCTGCACGAAGTTTCAAGCGACGCTTGTGGGCCATGGGAGGACTAGAAACCAAATCTTGCACTGACGGTAAAGGTGTTGTTCCTGAAAGCCAGATCCACAGAACTGCTGTTTTCCATGTCGAAGTAATACCTCAGGCCAGCGTGGTACCCCAGCTGAAAGCCGCCCGAGCCAAAACCAGGATAAAGCCCAGCGTTTACGGTGAATTCGGTGAAGTCAAAAGACACCAGGGGTCCCATGTGCACGCCCCAGGCGTCCGTGCCTGCATTGACATCTGCCCTGAAGGCAACAGCCATGGGTGGATCCACACCCAGAGAAGGGAAGAGCAGGGCTTTGGCTGCAAATTCGCCGCCAAATTTCTGGGTCAGGAAGTTGTATCTGAAAGAGCTTTCCAGGCCCACATCCACCGGAACATCCAGGGTGAGGGGGTATTCCACACCCACAGAAGCTGTGGAGGGGTAGGCATATCCGAATTCAAAGGCTTTTTCAACGTAAGCGCTGGGGCTGGCCGCAGCCACACCACCAAGGGCCATCAGTACAGTGAGGGTTCGTTTCATGATCAACTCCGTCTGAGTCTAACGGTTTTCTGTTCACCGTTTGGTCAAGAATATCATGCACAATTCCGGCTGGATGAGTTGATCTTGTGGTTCAGCAGGGCAAAGCAACGCCTGAGGGGGTTGTTCTTGAGGCGGGAGCCGTCAGCGATCAGCCGTTGGCGATCAGCAAAAAGCCTCTGAAAAGTTTGCAGGGTAAAGGGCTTTAAGGAGGGGGCAACAAAAGCAATTGCAATGTTGTGCGGACTTGCACCTGGGATGATGTTGCCTCCAGCCTGCCTGTCAGTGGGTCGAGCACCCGACCTTCCCAAGGCAATTTCAGGGTCTGTGGGATGCCCCAGAAAGCCATGACTGTTTGCTGATCGTTCTGCCAGGCATAAGCTTGCAACTGTTCTGAGACAGGCAAAGGAGAGGAGGTGGCTTCAAAGTCTCCCTTCAGGACATGCAGAAAATGCTTCAGTGCTGTAAAAGCAGGCTTTGGTTTTCCAGAAGTGTTCAGCAAACCATAAAATTGATCCCTGCTGGAGGCCCTGGCATCCAGATCGGTCAGGGTGAACAGGTAAATGCGTTCAAAACCTGCCTCTGCAGACAGCACAATGCGTTTGAGCAGGAAATCTGCCTGCTGCTCTGGGGTGATTAGGGGTTGTTCCTCCACAGGTCCAGGATAGGTGGACCAGCCAAACTCTGTGGCCCATACGGTTTTGTTCTGGTTTTGCAGGGCTGCGTTCACTGTTTTGCTGCGGTTCAGGAAAAAATGGGGATCCGTGCTGTAGGCGGTCAGGCCTTCCGGGGTGAAAGTGTAGGGGTGGTAAGCCACCGTTTTGATGTCTTTCAAAAAGCCCTGATCCTGCAATTTTTGCAGCAGGAAAGAACCATCTGGCAGCTCACTCCAGTACGCAAACCCGGCGGTCATCACCTCGGTGTTCAGGTTTTTGAGGGCCTGAACGCTGGTCTGCAGGAGTTTTCCATAGCCCTGGACCAGATCTGCAGCACCTGTTTTCCAGGAAGAGGGCAAATTGGGTTCGTTCCACACCTGCCAGTGTTTGACCTCGGGATAGCGCAGGGCCAGCTTTTTCAGGAACCGAGCGTAATCTGCTGGATCTCTGGGAGGGGACTGGTCCGGGAAAGGGTCTCCTGCAGGGCCACTGCTGGAAAAAGCAGCCGATCCAGTCAGAAACAGCAGGGGATCCAGACCGTGCAATTTTGCTTGCTGCATGACCGGGTCCAGACAGTGCTGCAAAATGGTTTCTGCACCCTGCACAGGCTCCAGAAGGTTCCAGTGCAAGTCCATCCTGAAGTTTTTGAGGCCCAGTTCCTGCATTTTTTCCATCAATTGATCCACCTGATGTTCAGGAGACGCCAGGGGATTCTCCGGGCAATTCTGAAACCACAGAAACTGGGCATTCACCCCCAGAAAATCCCTGAAATTCAGCTGTTTTGCAGGAGCGTTCTGGGCCTGACAGGAAGCCAGCAGCAGGATGGGAAGCAAAAAAGAGAGGCGGGTCACACCAGAAGTCTGGCACAAAATCCCTCTGGGTTTGTCTGAATTTGTATGTAATGTCCGTCCCACAGTAGTAAAAGAAAACCTTACGCCGATTGCCTTAAGCCGTAGGCATGATGACCTACACCCTATTGTGTATGGCCTCTCAATCCTTTAACCTCAAATCAAGATTCGTAGTCTGCCCATAAAAAGGCCTGCCCGCACAAGGGTTGCCCGTAAACAGGAGGGATGCAAATGGCTAAAGTCCAATTACTCACCCAACCAAATAACCGAGGTCAATAAGACCTTTGCGTGCGCGTTCGTGGCCCAACCGGGACCACGCCTGACGTCCCGTAAAGGAGACCCAGGAAAGAACGCGCCGGACACGAACCGACATACCCATGTGTATTTCGCCCCCGGCTTCCACCGAGGGGCGTTTTCTTTTTTCACCGGAGGGCACAATGCTGACGCTGGACCGCAAGGACACCCCATCCATGATTGACACCACCCAGACCGCCATTTTCGTCAAAAACCTCAAAATGAGTTTTTCCAAACGGGTGGGTGGCAGTTTGCTGCGACCAAAAATCGAACATTTTCCAGCAGTGGATGACATCAGTTTCGAGGTCCAGCGTGGCGAGATCTACGGGATCCTGGGGCCCAACGGAAGCGGCAAAAGCACCCTGATTCGCGCCATCTCCACCCTGCTGATCCCGGATTCTGGAGCAGTCAAAATCTTCGGGCTGGACATCAAAAAAGATGAATCGAAAATTCGCAAGATGCTCAACCGTGTTTCGGTAGACGCGGCCTTCTACAAGAAGCTCAGCCCCAGAGAAAACCTCCTTTACAGTGCGGGCCTTTACGGCCTCCCACAGAAAGAAGCCGAACAAAAAAGCTTAGACATTCTCAAACGTCTGGGTTTGCGGGAAAAAGCCTTCTATGAGCCCCTTGAGGAGATGTCCCGGGGCATGCAGCAGAAAGTGGCCATCGCCAGAGCCTTCCTCGCCTCGCCGATTGTGGTGCTGCTGGATGAACCCACCACCGGACTGGACCCCAAAAGTCGGCGAGATGTGCAGGAATTCGTGCTGGAACTGCGGGATGTGCATGATGCCACCATCATCCTCACCACCCACGACATGCCCGAAGCCGAACGACTCTGTGACCGCATCGCTTTCATTCACAACGGGAAATTTGTGGCAGAAGGCACCGCAGAAGAACTGATTTCAAAAGTGGGACCCGGCAAGACCCTGGAAGATGCCTTCATCGAACTGACCGGAGATGAACTGAATTCCGAGGAAGAACAGTGAGAACGGCCACCCCGGAGGACGCACCCCACATTGCGCACCTCATGGACCTCAGCCGAGATGGATGGACCGGGTACACACCGGTCAAGGTCAAAGAACTTGAGCACAGCCTCACCACGGGTGAATTACAGGTGTACGTGCTGGAAGACTCCGCACTGCTGGAGTGCTACCACCGCGAAAATGCAACGCAGATCATTTGCATGTACCCCTACTGTCACCCCCAGGCCCCAAAAAGCATGGAGGACGACTTGATCGCTTTTGCAAAACAACAATCCAATGCACGGCACATCCCGCTGGAGATCAGTGTGCCTCACACCCGCGAGCGTGAGATTCAGAAATTGATTGCCCAGGGGTACGTGCACTCCCGCACCTTCTACCGCATGTTCCTGCAAGGGGAAGTGCTGCACAAAATGACTGCTCCCGAACTGCCCGCAGGATGGAGTTTCAGAACCGTCAAGGCTGCAGAATTCCTGAACCTGCACAACAATGCTTTCAGAACCCACTACGGCTTCTCTGCCATGACCCTGAAAACCGTGGAAGGCTGGTACAGCGAACCCGATTTTGATCCTGAAGACTGGCAGGCCCTGTTCGTGCACGGCAAGCCCGTGGCCTACTTCTCCATTGGCAAACAGGAAGATGGCGGCCATGTGTACCTGCTGGGCACCATCCAGGAAATGCAGGGCAAGGGTTACGGCCGCACTGCCCTGAGGCAGGCCTGCCACCTGCTGAAACAGCGTGGCGTGGACCGCATCCAGCTGGGTGTGGACACCGGCAACGAGCACGCGCTGGAGTTCTACAAGCGCATCGGGTTTGAAGTGGCTTACGCCAATTTGCGCTACCGCTACGAACCCAAAACCCTCACCCTTTAAGCAAGACCGGGCGCATCCTGAGGTGCGCCCTTTTTCATGGAGTCATGGAGGCCCCCAATGCACAACACCCTCAAACCTGCCACAGGCATTCTGAAAGAACTCAGGGCGGCCTGGGCCTTTGTTTTCCGGGACTGGAACCTGACCCGCAGGTACGCCTCCTGGGTGCTGGTGTTCACGGTCTACGACGTGGTGAATGCCGCCACCATCATGATGATCGGGATTGCGGCCAACAACCCCAGGCTGACCCTCACCCTGATTCTGGGGGCCGTGATGTGGTCTTTCCTGTCCCGCCTGTTCGGAGAGATTGCCCAGAGCATCGCCTACGAGCGCTGGGAAGGCACCATCGAATACACCTTCATGGCCCCGGTGCACCGCCTGACCCACCTGATTGGGGTGTCTCTGTTTGCAGGGGTGTATGCCCTGATTCGCTGCATCATCGTGTTCGGGGTTTTGATTCTGCTGACCAGCGTGGATGCCAGCTTTGTGAGCCTCTTGCAGTGTCTGGTGGTGATGCTGGTCGCCTCGATGGGCTTCATGGGTCTGGGCCTGATCTGCGCGGTCTTCCCTGTGATGAGCACCGAAAACGGAGCACAGGCCACCAACATCGTACAGGCCGTCTTTTTGCTGATTTCGGGGGTTTATGCCCCCATCAGTGTGTTGCCTGCGTGGCTGCAACCTGTGGCCGCCCTCAGTCCTGCCACCTACGCCCTGAATGCCTGCAGAAAGATCCTGGGCATTGACCACAACGGAGACAAAATCCTGGAAGGGGTCAACCTGGGAGGCGTGCTGCCTGAACTCGGGATTCTGGTGTTGTTCGGGGTGGTGACCATTCCTCTGGGCCTGTTCGTGTTCAGCAAGGCTGAAACCTGGGCGAAACGGACCGGGAAACTGAAGCGGGTGGGGTAAAGATCCCAAAAGAAATGAAAAAGAGCGCTTTTGGCGCTCTTTTTCATTTCTTCCACCCCCAGTTGGCCACCGATGCAGCCACCACCTGCGAGCCCATCAGGGTCAGGATGGCCCCGGTCCAGCCGAAGTGGGTGAACATGTGACCCACCAGCAGTGTTGAGAAGGCCCCTCCTCCGTAATAGCAGAGGTTGTAAAGTCCTGAGGCCAGTGAGCGGGCGTAGGTGGCGTTGGCCGCCACGTAACTGGTGGCAGCAGCCTGGGCCACGAACACCCCCGAGGAGGCCAGCACCAGACCCAGCAGGATGGTGTAAAGGCTGGGGGTGAGGGTCAGGACCATGCCCAGGCTGGAAGCGCACATGGCGAGGGTGAGGGCTTTGCTGTTGCCCAGCTTTGAGATCCATTTGCCAGAGAGGGGGGTGATCACCATGCCAATCAGGTACACCGTGAACAGAAAGCCCAGGGTGGTGGGACCCAGGTGGTAAGGGGCAGCAGACAGGTGGTAATTCACGTAGGTGAAAAGTCCAGTCAAAGAAAACAGGGTGAAGAACCCCACGGTGTTGGCTGTGATCAGTTTCGGGTTGCTGAGGTGGCCCTTGATGGATTTCAGGGCATCTCCCAGTTTGCGTTGAGGAATGAATTTTCTGGACTGGGGCAGCAGGAAATAACACAGCAGGGCTCCAGCAAGATTCAGCCCTCCCAGCACCCAGAACGAAGCATGCCAGCTTGCCTGTTCCGTGACGATGCCCGAAACCAGCCTTCCCAGAAAGCCTCCCAGGACAGAGCCTGAAACATAGGCGGCCAGCATGTGGGAGATGCGGTCTTTTGGGAATTCCTCGCTGACGTAGGCCATGCTGACCACGGTGATGCCAGGAATGATCAGGCCCTGCAGGAAGCGCCAGAAGACCAGTTCCTGCAAACTGCCTGCAAAGCCCGCCATCAGGGTGGGAATGGCCAGCAAAATCAGGGTGGCAATCAGAACCCTTTTGCGTCCCACGGCGTCTGCAATCAGGCCCATGATGGGAGACATCAGGGCCATGGCCAGGGTTGTTGCCCCGATGGTGGCCCCAGTGGCCACGGCACTGGCGTGAAATTCCCTGGACAGTTCAGGCAGGATGGACTGGGTGCTGTACACGCACATGAACACACAGGTGCCCAGAAAACCGAGGATGAAGCGGGAAGCCAGACGGGTTTCGGTGTGGGAGGTGTTGGAGGTGCTGGGGCGGGTCAGCAAGGTCATGGAAAACTCCTCAAACAGAGAAGGCGCTCCGGGTGGTTCACACCTGGAATCTGGGGGAAAAGGATTTGCTGGATGTGGAAATCCTGGTGGATTTCCTGATACAGAACAGTGTAGTCCTCAGTCCAGCTGCAATGCCAATACATTTTTGAGTGGACTTTGATTCTCAAAACGACTTAAGCTGAGGTCATGGAACTCCGGCACCTGCGGTACTTTGTGGCCGTGGCAGAAGAAAAGCATTTTGGACGCGCAGCAGAACGCCTGTTCATCACGCAGCCCCCACTCAGCCAGCAAATCCGGCATCTGGAAGAGGAACTGGGGATCAAGCTGTTGAAACGGACCACCCAGAAAGTCGAACTGACTGAAGCAGGCAAGGTGTTTCTGGAGGAGGCCCGCATCACGCTGGAGCACGCAGACCGGGCCATCAGTGCAGCCAGAAGGGTGGGGCGCAGTGAGGCCAGCAGGCTGGAACTGGCCTTCATTGCTTCTGTGGCTTCTGCCATCCTGACCCCACTGCTGGTGGCCTTCAAAAATGCCCACCCGGAGGTCAATGTCAACCTGGCGTTCATGCGAACCTCGGACCAGATTCCGGCCCTGCAGGAAGGCCAGATCGATGCGGGCTTTGTGCGTCTGCCTTTCAGCGGTCAGGGTCTGGTGCTGGAGGAGGTCGCCAGAGACCGCTTTGTGGCGTTGCTGCCTCCGCAACATCCTCTGGCTGCACAACAGAAAATCAATTTGCTGGACCTGAGAGATGCACCTTTCATCACCACAGAGCCTCAGGCCTCCCCGGATTTTCAGACTGGTTTGAGGGAGATATGCGCCCGGGTGGGTTTTGTGCCCCACATTGCCCAGGAAGCTGGGAACCTGCAGGCCGTGGTGACCCTGGTGGCAGCTGGAATGGGGGTCTCCCTGGTGCCAGAAGGGGTGGCAGAAACGGCCCCTCCAGAAACCCACATCCGTGAAATCGACATGGAGCCCACCTGGTCCAGCATGGCCATTGCATACCGCAGGGACAACAGAAGCAAGACCCTTTCCCAGTTTCTGGCTGTGCTGCACCAGCAACTGGAAAAATAGGGTTTGTGAACTGTATCCTGAAACACCAAATTCACTGCATAAACATTCGCAGAGCATGAGGCGCTGAAAAAACAGAAATTCCTCCTGAAGCGATGCTGACAGGAGGAAAAACTTCAGATGTGCAGGAAATCAGTGGCGAAGCACCCGACGGGCACCCACATAGGTGCTGCGGTAGTAAGCCTCACCGATGCTGCTGACGATCACGCCGGTTCTGGGGGTGCTGGCATGGATGAATTGCCCGTTGCCGAGGTACATGCCCACGTGGGAAATGCCGCGGCCACCTGCAGCGAAGAACACCAGATCGCCTTCCATCAGGTTGGCTTTGGACACCGGGGTGCCGTAGTTGTACTGGGCTGCGCTGGAGTGGGGGAGGTTCACACCCATCTGCTTCATCACCGTCATGGTGAAACCAGAGCAGTCGATGCCTCTTCTGGAAACGCCGCCGTAGACGTAAGGAACGCCACGCCAGCTGGCTGCAATCACCCGCACCTGGCTGCTTCTCTGGGCAGTCTGGGATTTGGCGGGGGTGGCTGCGGGGGCTTTGCTGGTGGAAGATCCACCCAGCTGGAGCTTCTGACCAATTGCAAGGGTGGAGCTGGACAGTTTGTTCAGCTTGACCAGGGTGTCGATGGAGACTTTGGTTTTGCGGGAGATGCTGCTGAGGGTATCTCCAGATTTCACTGTGTAGCTGGCAGCCTGTGCCACACTGAGACAGCAAAGGAAGATGAAAAGCAGGACTTTCCTCATTGCCTAGAATTCTAACATCTGTGATAAATTTCTCCATTTACTCTTTTATGAGAGCCAAATTCAGGCTTTCAGAACGGCAGACTGAAGTCACGATGAGAAACTGAAGGTAGACTGAGTTCAGGATTTCTCAGGGCCATCTCATTGTTTTTTCATTAAATGACTTCGTTGACACCCCCAAAAGGCTGTTTTTATAATGGGAGTGTCATGACCATTTCAAGGACCATCCCCGCCCACAGTGTTTGTGACGCGGGTTTTTTTCGCGGCATGACGGAAAGGTAGGCAACCAGTGAAGACACTGATGAGCACTGAAGAGATCAGCAGAGGCCTCAAGCACTACCGCCGCATCGCCAAACAAGACGTGCTGCGCGCCCCGGAAACCCCCAATCCAGACGCCTTCCGGGTTCATGCCGAGTCCCGCCGAGAAATCTACAGTGCCCTGAGTGACTGTGCTGCTGCTGGTTCCAGTGAAGATGTGATCAACCGTGCACTGGATTATTACCGTCAGCTTCCTTTTGTGACCGGCACCAAAGAAGGGGAATTCCCCGAGATCAAAGGCAAAGAAAACGCCCTGGAGAACTTCTTTTTGATGATTGGGCTGGACCCCAAAGTCCGTCGTGAAGCCCGCAAGGACCGCAAATCCCTGCAAGATTTTCTGACTGGAAAATAAAACAAGAAGCCCATTTGCTGTGTGCATGTGCAGGAGAGGAAACCCTCCTGCTTTTTTTGTGGGGTTTCGGTCAACGGCTTCGCCTGCCGAGGGCTCAGGGCCGAGGGCAACTGTATGGCTTTTGCAAAGGCAGACAGTTGTTGACAAATTGTTTCAACATAAGCACATCCTTCTCTCGGCTCTCGGCTCTCGGCTCTCGGCTCTCGGCTCTCGGCTCTCGGCTCTGTCTTGGCCCCACTACGCGCTCACGTGGCGGCACGTTTCGCGCTGGGCCGCCGGCCCTCGGCAGCAAAGCCGCTGGCCTTCTGCGGAGCGCAGCTCCTGTCGTAAAATGTCCCCCATCATGGACCGTGCAGCAGAACTCTTCCGACACCAGCAGGCTGCAGAAGTCTGCAAATCCTGCAGGCTCTGCGAAACCCGCACAAAGGTGGTTTATGGCGAAGGCAACCCCCACAGCGATGTGAT
The DNA here is from genome assembly GCF_014646895.1 of Deinococcus roseus. Classification (NCBI taxonomy): domain Bacteria; kingdom Thermotogati; phylum Deinococcota; class Deinococci; order Deinococcales; family Deinococcaceae; genus Deinococcus; species Deinococcus roseus. The sequence goes on along the minus strand of NZ_BMOD01000042.1, from coordinate 4,402 downwards.
GTTCATCGGGGAAGGTCCAGGAAGGGACGAGGACATCTCAGGACGGCCTTTTGTGGGACAGGCGGGTCAACTGCTGGACCAGATCATCGGGGCGGTGCAGCTTCCCAGGGAATCGGTTTACATTGCCAACATGGTCAAATGCCGCCCACCCCAGAACCGCAACCCTGAACCCGACGAGGTGGCCGCCTGCAAACAGTGGCTGGACCAGCAGCTTTCCATCGTCCAGCCCAAAGTGATGGTGACGCTGGGGAATGTGCCCACCCAGTTTCTTTTGAACACCCGCCAGGGCATCACCCGCACCAGAGGCAACTGGTACGAATTCAGGCACGAGAGTGGGTTCAAAGCCCGCCTGATGCCCATTTACCACCCGGCATTTCTGCTGCGCAATCCCACCAGGCAAGTCGGAGGCCCCAAGAGCCTGACCTGGAAGGACATCAAGGAAGTCAAGGCTGTGCTGGACAGAATCCGTCAGGGAGAACAGCAGGTTGCTGGGCAGGTGCAGGAAGAGGACCAGGGCAGGTTGTTCTGATCAGTACATCCCCACCGTCGGGGTCAGCCAGACCTGTCCTGTGCCCTCAAACACCGTCACCAGACCCTCTCCAGACTGGGCAGAGGCCAGTATGCCCTTGCTGGATTTCTGAACCGTCATGCGCACTCCTGCAGTGCGGGCAATGGCGAAGTTCCCATCCACCACCAGCTTTTCGTTGTTCAGCTCTGCAACCATGATTTCGGGTTCTGGGACCGGGGTGTAGAGGGCCACAATGCCGCTTCCCTTGATCAGGGTCTGAAACATGCCTTCGCCAGAGAGGGCATTGCCCAGAATGGAATCGGGGCGTTTGATGCTGAACTGCAAATTGCCTGCCCCGGCCACAAAAATGCCCCGGTCAATGATGATGTCCTCGGAAAGCTCCAGCAGCAGGTAATTCTTCCAGGTGGGCTCCAGAAAAATGGTGCCGCTTCCGGTGTATTCGGTCTTGAAGACGGTCTCTCCGGTGAGGGCTGCGCTGACGGCCCGTTGCAGGAATCCTCCCACGCCACCCCCGGATTCCACTTTCAGTTCGATGTTGCCTTTCATGTACTGCAGTTGGCCCGGTTCGGCCAGCAGTTTCCCGCCAGAGAGGGTGGCCCGCAGGGTCCTGAGTTTGATGCCCTGTTTCTCGCGGTAGTACATCTCGCTGGCAGACTGGGGGTTTCCCAGCAGTTTCTGGTATTCCATCACTTCCAGCACACAACCCTGGGTTTCTTTGCGTCGGATGGACAACATGTGTTCTGTCTGCATGTTCCTTCATACGTTACCCACCCAAAAGATGTTCCCTGAGAGGATATAATTCTCCTCGTATGCCAAATGCTGATTTTGTGGGACTGGTCCAGAGCCTCCTCTCCACCGCTGAAGGGGCGATGGGAGAATTCAGCCCGGTGCACCACCGGGTGCAGAACGATGGCCTCGCCAGGGACCGGGCCAGGAAGACCGTGGAAAGCAGCCTGAGACTCCTGATCATGCTGCAGGAAAAATCCCGTGGAAACCTGGATTTCACCGAAAGCGACATCCTGTCCCATGCCATCCAGGTGGTCCGGGAATACCACCAGCAGTTCGAGGCCTGAATGCGCATCGTGGTTCAGCGTGTCAAACATGCCTCTGTCACGGTGGAGGGGGAAATCTCAGGGTCCATCGGGCAGGGGTTTCTGCTGCTGGTGGGTGTGTCCCATGAAGACACCCTGCAAGACGCCGAATTCATGGCCTCCAAAATTGCCAAACTGCGCGTTTTCAATGACCAGGACGGCAAAATGAACCTTTCGCTGGATCAGGTGGGAGGTCAGGTGCTCTCGGTCAGCCAGTTCACCCTGTTTGCAGACTGGCGCAAGGGAAACCGTCCTTCTTTCATCCGCGCTGCCAAACCCGAGCATGCAAAAGCCCTCTGGGAAGAATTCAACCACTTCCTCAGAAAACAGGGCTTTGAGGTGCAGACGGGCATCTTTGCGGCAGACATGAAAGTCGAACTCTTCAACGATGGGCCAGTGACCCTGATCCTCGATTCCAAGGAGAACGCGTGAAGTTTCAGATCAAAACCCTGCTCATCACCCTGAGTTTGCTTGGCCTCGCCCAGGCCGGAGATTACACCGTCAAATCAGGAGACACCCTCTCCAGAATCGCTCAGCAGTTTGGGATCACGGTGCAGGACCTCAAAAGTGCCAACAACCTGACCAGTGACATCATCCGCATCGGACAGGTGCTGGACATTCCGGGCCTGTCTGACACCGAAACCATCGAGGTGGGCAAGCTCTCTGTGACCCTGCCCAAAAAAGTCTGGGATGGTCAGGCCTTCAGTGTGCGCCTGAGGGGCGAAGATGCCGATAAAGCCATCGTGCGCTTCCTCAGTGAAGTCAGCGAAGATGTGCGTGAACCCGCCGAGTACCTGAAGTCCGTTGCAATCAAGGACAGAGAAGCCATTGTGCTGGGACGGGTGGTGCTGGGCAATGTGGGCAAAACCATCCAGATTGAAATTGCCCACGGCGAAAAAGTGAACACCCTGGAAATTCCGGTGACCGTCAAACAGGCCACCGTGCGCCCCCTCAACCTCTCGCCTGAAGTGGCCGCCAAGCTGAACCCCACCAACCAGTCCATCGAAGACAAAGTGCTGAACAAGGTTTATGCCATGCGCACCCCCCAGCAGTGGACCAAAGCCTTTCAGGACCCCGGCGTCAAGGCGGTCTCGGCTGGATTTGGCACCAAACGCATCTACAAACCGGGAGAGCCCGTCAAATACCACTACGGATCCGACTTCCCGGCCAAAACCGGCACCCCTGTCTACGCCGTCAATGATGGCACGGTGGTGGTGGCTGCCAAATACGAAATCCGGGGCAACCTGGTGGTGATTGACCACGGTCTGGGGGTGCAAAGCCTGTACTTCCACCAGTCCAAATTGCTGGTCAAGGTCGGAGACACCGTCCAAAAAGGCCAGAAGATTGGCGAGGTGGGCACCACAGGCCTCTCGACGGGACCTCACCTGCACTGGGAAATGCGGGTGCGCGGAGAAGCCACCAATCCGCAAGAGTGGGTGGGGAAAATTTACCCTTGATCCAGAAACTTCCTGGGGAATCTGGTCGTGGTACTTTAAACTCCAGACCATGAATCATCTGGATGTGTATGACATTGCCAACGGCTACGCCCAGGGGTATTTCCTGATGGCTGGAGAAGACGGAAAACTGGGATGGTACTCCTCTAAAGAGCGCACCCTGATTCCGCTGGACGAGCGTTTCCACATCCCAAAATCCCTGAGGCGTGCCCTCAACAGTGGCCGTTTTGAGGTCAGGATCGATGGGGATTTTGCGGGCACCGTGGCAGGATGCGCTGCCCGTGAGGAAACCTGGATTTCGGATGAACTGAAAGACATCTATTTCAAACTGAATGAAGTGGGTCTTGCCCACTCTTTTGAAACCTGGCATGAAGGCAAACTGGCAGGCGGCATTCTGGGCATCGTGCTGGGCGGGGCTTTCATCGGGGAAAGCATGTTTTTCCGGGTTCCAGAGGCCAGCAAGGTGGCGATGGTGCGTCTGGTGGAGCACCTGCAGGCAAAAAATTTCACCCTGTACGATGCCCAGCTGATGAATCCACACCTGGAGCGCTTCGGGGCCTACAACATCAAGTCAAAACAGTACCAGAAGTTGCTGGACCAGGCATTGCAACAAGATGTCCTTTTTGCAGACTGAGCTGCATGTTATGTTGACCTGACACGACAATTCATCCGGGAAAATTCGGGAGGCACAGCATGAAGGAACAGATTCTGAAAGAACTGACCGAGGTCATTCGCGAGACGTTTGAAGGGGGGTTGCCCGGACAGGGCACCCAGTACCTGGACCACCAGTCAGGCATTTACCCCACCATGGACAGCCTGACCGCACAGCAGGCCTCTTTTTCCTGGAATGGCATTCCCAGCATTGCCAGCCACATCCGGCACATGAAATTCCACCTTCAGGTGGTTGCGGAATGGCTGCAGGGCCAGCAGCACAAAAGGGACTGGCTGGCCAGTTTCCAGCCGTACACCGTCACGGAAGAAGAGTGGAAGCAGCTCAAAACCGACTTTGAAAACACCCGGCAAGCTTTCTTGGAAGAAGTGGGAAAACTGTCCGAAGAACAGTTTCAGGAGGACATGGGACACGGCGCTGTGGCCCACCTGGCTTACCATCTGGGGGCTGTGCGGCAACTGATGCATCTGGTGCCGAAGGAAGTGCAGGACGTGTAGAGAGCCGAGATACTGTAGTTGCGGAGGGAAGTCAAGGCAAGCCGTAAGCTGGATCAAAAGGCTTGCCTTGCTTCACCACCGCAAAAGCCACCTGCAAAATCTTCCTGGTCAGAGCACACAACGCCACCTTGGAGGGTTTCCCTCGCGCCTTCAACGCCCGA